>DASXNJ010000120.1:0-20017 GCA_036495145.1 Puia sp. | reverse complement strand
CGCCAGATGAACTTCCCCTGGTAATTCTCACTTTTAAAAATGGTGCGGATTGTTCTGCTATACCGGTAATATCAGCATGGTTTGTTCCATAAGAAAAAACATCGCCAATCCCCTTACTCATTGTCTGCAAATACTCATAATCCCACATCACAAAAGCACTGCCGTTATAGGCACGCAGGTAATCGAAAAGCTCTCCCTTGCCTTTTTTGACTCCTTCAGGTCCTCCAAATCCTTCCAGGTGTGCTTTGCCTACATTGGTAATTAATCCGTGGGTAGGTCTTGTGTACTCGCAATAACCGGCAATTTCCCCGAGGTGATTTGCGCCCATTTCCACGATGGCTATTTCGGCGTCATTTTTTATTTTCAATATAGTGAGAGGAATGCCAATATGATTGTTCAGATTGCCTTCGGTAGTGTATGTTTTATATTTTTCGGAAAGCACTGCATGAATTAATTCCTTTGTGGTTGTATTTCCATTGCTTCCGGTAATCGCAACAAAGGGAATTTTGAACTGATTACGATGATGGGCTGCAAGGTCCTGGAGACTGGTCAAAACGTCTTTTGTACGGATCAGGCGTTCCCTGTATTTTTCTGCTCCATAGTTCTCTTCGTCAATTATCGCATAAGCGGCCCCGTTATCCAATGCCTGAATTGCAAAACGGTTTCCGTTGAAGTTATCACCCTTCAAAGCAAAGAAAATATCGTCCTTCCGAACTTTTCGGGTATCAGTGCAAATGTTTGGGTGATTTAAGAAAATCTGATATAAGTCGATGATTGAAAAAGAGGATTTGACTTCATTCACAGTATCGGTTTTACAGTTTGAAAAGCAAATCTAATAAACAAAAAAGCCACCCCGTTAATCGGGATGGCTTTATATAGTTTAAAAAGGTATTATTGTTTACGGGCGTTTTGCTTTCTTGTTTTATAACTGATACCGGTTTGTCTTCCGTTACCTGCTGCGCTTCCTACACGGTCCATAGCACAACGGAAACCAACGGTAGAACTTGCCTGATCTTCTTCCATAAAACGGCGGGTTCCAGGTCCGAGCCAATAAGCGCGGTCATCCCAGCTACCCCCTTTGATGACTCTGGACTTATCGCTGATCAGTGTAGTTTTGCCATAGCCATAACTGATTCCTGCGATCAATGAGTCACCATCCAGGTAGTTAATTACATCACCTTTCTGATAGTTTCTTCTGTTTTCGCTCTCCTTATCTGTTACGGCACGATACTTAATTCTACCCAGACTATCTCTTTCGGGTTTACCTTCTTTACCCAGATCCATAGTTTCAAATTTGTTACCACGGAAAGGAGCAACACCGTTAACATCCTGGGAAGAAAGCGGGCGGTATACGTCTTCAACCCACTCACTCACATTACCAGACATATTATATAGTCCAAAACCATTTGGATAAAAAGAAGTCACATCTGCTGTGTAAACGGCATTGTCGTTTAAACCACCGGCAACACCCATGTTATCACCATTTCCTCTTTTGAAATTCGCAAGGAAAGTACCCTGCCAGGTGCCACGGCGTGAGTCACGAAGACCGTTCACATTCTGGCTCCAGGAATAAACCTGCTTATTTGCAATCAGCTCCTCACCTCGTTTCTTGTCTGAAGTACTGGGAGACGGGTTCTGATTAATATAGCCAAGTGCTGCATATTCCCACTCTGCTTCTGTAGGCAGCCGGTACGCGGGGAGAAGAATACCATCTTCAAATGTTACCTGCGTACGTGGGGTTCCGTTTGGATTTTTAAGTTCGTTCTTTTTTGATTTGGCGGCCGGACCAGGGGTTGCCTGATATTCGCCAACCAGGTATGATTTGGTGTTAAAGTTTTCTTGTCCGAGGCCTTGGATATTTTTCAGCGAATTTTTATTGATAAACCCGCGGTCAACCAATGCTTTTTCGTTCACACGGTCGGTTCTCCAGATACAAAAATCATGTGCCTGTCTCCAACTCACACCTACTACAGGATAATAATTGTAAGAAGGATGACGGAAATAATACTCTACCAATGGTTCGTTGTAGGCGAGTTCGCTTCTCCAGACTAATGTGTCGGGAAGAGCAGCATTTCTTACTGCCTGGTATTCGTCACCTTCAAAGACATTATTTATCCAGTAGAGATATTCGCGATAGTGTACGTTGGCAACTTCGGTTTTATCGATGTAAAAGGAATTCACAGTAACACGGCGGGGAATATTATTCCAGTCGCTCATTACATCTTCTTCTGTTGCTCCCATGGTGAATGTACCTCCCTGAACAAACACCAATCCGGGACCGGTACGTTGTTCTTTTTCTTTGGACACCTGGTAGCCTCCCATATTTTTGTCGTTGTAGTTCCAGCCTGTTACAGCACTGGACTGGGTCTTTGTTTTGCAAGAACCCATAACGGCGGCAAAGGAAGCGAGGGTAATCAGATTTTTGAAATTCATAGAAAACGCGTTTAACCGTGATTTGTTAAGTATAGAAACGTGGGTTTGAAACAAATATTGTAAAACATAACCCCGTATGAATAGTACGTTAGGTTGACGAAATTAGTTTGTTTGTTGGAAAAAATCCCGTTTTAGGAATGTTAAACCCTATCAATTTATTGGCCGCTTATTTTGCTTAGTTTTGCCAAATATCGGAAACCTGGAACCTGTGCAATATTCTGGTTTTGTTTTCGTTGGATGAAAGGAAGAACAAGTTATGTCGTTGAATGACTGCTGGTATCGCAGAAACTAACGACTTCCTTTGTTGGAACTTACTAAAAACCAACTAATTAGCTATCGAAAATTTCTACTCTCTAAATGTTAAAATGAGCTGGACAACGTGATTTTTCGCGGTAAAATCTCATTTTGCGGCCTGTTCTTTACCAGATAAATAAAATTATTACATGAAAAGAGTGTTTTTTCGACTGACTGTTTTGGCTTGTTTCCTGCTTTCTTTTTACAGCTTGAGTGCTCAATCAACAGCTCCGATAAATGTGACAACTACGGCCGTACCGTTCTTGAGAATATCTCCTGACGCCCGTGCGGGCGGTTTAGGGGAAGAAGGGATTGCCACATCTCCGGATGCGAACTCGTCCTTTTATAACCTTTCTAAAACACCCTTCTCAGATTATAAAACTGGCATTGGTCTCACGTATACACCCTGGCTAAAGGATCTTGGCTTGAATGACGTTTATCTGCTGGCTGCATCTGGTTATCATAAACTGGATGAAAATCAGGTTCTTTCCGCCTCACTGCGTTATTTCAGTCTGGGAAGTATCCAGTTTTCCGATTATAACGGGAACAACTGGGGTGAAGGCAGACCAAGGGAATTTGCATTTGACCTTGGATATTCCCGAAAACTTTCAAATAAACTCGGCATTGGTCTGACACTTCGGTATATCAATTCTAATCTCACTTTAGGCGCTGCCGCGGCATCCGGAAGCATTTCAGCCTATAAAGCCGGTACTGCCGTAGCTTCTGATTTGTCATTTACATACAAAAATATTGCAGCAAATCAGGAAGGTTTTACGTTTGGTTTCGTACTGTCAAATCTCGGTACTAAAATAGGTTATACAAACGATGCAACTCAAAAGGAGTATATACCAGCCAACATGGGTCTCGGTGGAAACTATACGAAAGTATTTGACGAACAAAATAAAATCAGTTTTGGACTCGATCTGAATAAACTGTTGGTGCCGGCTCCCCCCACACCTGTTAATGGGGCTGACACTGTATCGCAGGAAGCGCTGAATGAATATTATAGTCAGAGCGTAGTCAGCAGCTGGTTCAAATCTTTTAACGGACAATTCAATACCATCAATGCATCTATCGGAGCCGAATACACATACAATGACCAGTTTATGTTTCGCCTGGGTTATTTTTATGAAAGCAAGGACCAGGGTGGAAGACAATATTTCACAATGGGTGTCGGCTTAAAATATAATATGCTCGGATTAAATTTCTCATATCTCATTCCATCGGGATCAGGTATCACAAGAAATCCGCTATCCAACACCATACGTTTTGGTTTGACATTCGATCTGGATAGTTCTGATCCAAATAAAACTACACCGGCATCCGAATAGAAAAAAATCTTCCGGTAAGCTGTTTCAAAGGGTTGTTTACATTTGACGAACCTTTGAAACCGTTTCTTAAATTGTAATCAATTATGACTTACCGGATTGGTTTGGGAACCGATTTTCATCAACTTGTTACCGGAAGGAAATTATGGCTGGGTGGTATTGAAATACCACATCACAAGGGTGCAACCGGCCACAGCGATGCTGATGTATTATTGCATGCCATCTGCGACGCACTGCTGGGCGCTCTGAGTCTTGGGGACATCGGAGTTCATTTTCCGGATACAGATGCACAACTCAGGAATATCGACAGTAAAATTCTTTTACGAAAAACTTACCAGATGATTCGCGGGCAAAACTATCAGGTTGTGAATCTGGACACAGTAGTTTGCCTTGAGAAACCCAGAATAACGGCTTTTGTACAAGAGATGAGAAACGTCATTTCAGGTATACTGGAAATCACTCCGGAAGATATTTCTATAAAAGCGACCACAACGGAAAAGCTGGGTTTTATAGGAAATGAAGAAGGAATTATGGCGCAGGCGGTTGCATTGCTAAGGAAACCGGAATAATTATCTTTACGCCCATGTCCATTCCTGTTAAGATCATAAATCAATCTATTCATCCGTTGCCCGCTTATGCAACTCCTGATGCCGCGGGAATGGATCTCAGAGCGAATATTTCATTTACCATTAAACTGCAACCCCTCGAACGTCAGTTGATACCTACCGGTATTTTTATTGAACTTCCACCCGGATATGAAGCTCAGGTCAGACCGCGCAGCGGACTGGCGCTGAAACAGGGTATTACCTGTTTAAATTCCCCGGGCACGGTAGATGCAGATTACCGGGGGGAGTTGAAAGTAATTTTAATTAATCTTTCTGACAGAGAGCAGGAAATACACCCAGGAGACCGGATCGCACAAATGGTTGTGGGGAAGGTTGAGCATGTGGAATGGCATCCTGTGTCGGAACTGATTCAATCGATCAGAAATGAGGGAGGATTCGGGCATACCGGCAAGGTATAAGTGAGAATAATAAACAAAGTGATTATTGATAGTGCACAACCGCTGATACAAAATGTTTGAATTATAGATATGATAAATGCAGACAGGATTTTTTATAAATGGTGTCTTGGGTTATTCCTGATTTTGTTTATTGTTATGGGATCCTTTTCATGCCGTTCCGCGAAAAAAATTACGACGGCCATTAGCAAAAAAGATACGGTACTGGTAAAAGCAGATACGGTGAAGGCAGTTGAGGATTTACATACAGATTCTCTAAAATATATACAAGAGCTGTATGCACATATTCAATCAGGTATCATCGATTGTAGAACTTTTTCAGCAAAGCTGAAAGTACACTATGAAAGTAGTGACGGGAAAGATTATGAGTTCAATGCGTTTGTCAGGCTCCAGAAAGATAAAATAATTTGGATTTCCATCAATGCGTTGTTGGGATTTGAAGCTTTCCGGGCAGTGATAACACCAGATAGTGTGAAAGTTCTCAACAAACTCGATAAAGTGTGTCAGATGAGATCCATTGAATATTTAAAGAATATCAGCCACCTGCCTTTTGACTTTCACACACTACAATCTATTGTACTTGGCAATCCCATTTATCTGGATAGCAATATTCTCTATTACCGGAAAGACATTCAGGGAATATCCATACTCAGTATTGGTCCGATATTCAGGAATTATCTGACGCTCAACAATGATTTGAGTTTGAAGCGCAGTAAACTGGATGATCTGGATCCTTTGCAGACCCGATCCTGCGATATTACCTATGGGGATTATGAAAAAGCAGACACGGCTTTTTTTTCAACTTATCGTAAAATTGTGGTTTCTGAAAAAGCAAGACTGGATATAGAACTGAGTTTTAAAAATATTCGTTTTAACGAGAATTTAGACTTTCCGTTCTCTATTCCGAAAAATTATAAACGCAACTAAACGTTATACAGTAACTTCATCCCGAACGTAACTCGCATATGCGCAAACCGATCATCCTGTTCATTTCCATTTTTTATTTTGTATCCATTGGCCTGGCCCAATCACCATCTCAGAGTAGGAGTGAACTCGAAAAAGAACGCGCCTCTATACAAAAAGAAATAGAGGATGTTAAGCGATCGCTCGATGAGACTCATAAGAACAGGAAACAGACCCTAGGCCAGCTGGCCCTTTTGCAAAAAAGACTACGACTTAGACAGGCGGCCATATCGAATATCAATCAACAGCTGAATTTTATTCAGACTGATATGAATACTTCCTGGCAGGAAATCATCAAACTGAAGAAAGAACTGGATACCCTGCGCAAGCAATATGCAGAAAGCGTAATATATGCGTATGAGAACCGGACCAACTATGACTATCTTAATTTTTTATTCGCTTCCAGCAATTTCAATGACGCCGTAAAAAGAGTTGAATATCTGAAGTCTTACAGAGCCTATCGTGAACAAAGAGCTGAAAATATCCAGCGAACGCAAGTGCTTCTTCAGAACAAAATTGACGGTTTAAAAATAAAACGCATTGAAAAGGATGAGGCACTTGTAAAACAGAATAAGGAACGTCAGGTTCTGGAAGTTGAAAAAAAAGAAAAAGATCAGGTGGTTGAACAATTGCAGGGGCAGGAAAAAGAGCTAAAGAAAGAAATGAATGCCAAGCAGCGGCAGGATCAGAAACTGGGCAACGCCATTGCTGCTGCCATCCGGCGTGCACGTGAAGATGCCATTCGGGAGGCAAAGAAAAGAGCTGCTGCTGACGCGGCTGCCAATGTGACAAGCACGACCCCCACAAAAACCGAGGCTGCAAAAAACGCCACGAACCCGGGAAATGCCGGAACGATGCCATCCACTGTGAAACCAGCTATAAAACCGGCAGCTACAACTCTATTCAATACAACCGCTGATATCGCCTTATCCGGGAATTTTGAAAAAGATAAAGGTCATCTGCCATGGCCCATCGCTTCCGGCACCATCGCCATGCGTTTTGGACCGCATGAATATATCAAAGGTATTGTACACAATAATCAGGGCATCACGATCGAAAGTGCCGCCGGCACTTCTGTAACAGCCGTCTTTGACGGTGACGTGCAGAGTGTGTTTAATGTGGGTGATGTAAGTGCGGTCATGATCCGCCACGGCAAGTATTTTACAACCTATAGCAATTTGTCTTCTGTTTCAGTTTCCAAAGGTCAGGCGGTAAAAATGGGGCAGGTTTTAGGAAGACTGGGTGATATCGGACAGTTGGAATTTGTCCTTTCTGACGACAAGGATCATCTTTTCGATCCGGAAAGATGGTTAAGAAGATAGTCAGCTTCCAGCTTTTGTTAAATCTTTTCCTGGGAGAGTTTTTTTGCAGGCTGTGTTTTTGAAAGGAACCGGTCATACAATCGCTCGTAGATCGGAACGATATTGTTAATATCGAATTTTTTAGCCTGCTCGTACGCGTTTGCCTTAAATGTTTTTAAAACATCGTCGTTTTCCAGTATGGTAATCGCCTGACGGCTCATAGACGCTACGTCACCTACGGGACTCATAAATCCTGTTTTTCCATTAATGTTTATTTCAGGTAAACCTCCTGCATCCGAGGAAATCAGGGGCACGCCGGCTGCCATGGCTTCGAGGGCTGCCAGTCCGAAACTTTCATATTCTGAAGGAAGAATGAATAAATCCGAAACGGCCAGTATCTCTTCGATCTGTTCCTGTTTCCCGATGAAACGGATATCTTCGATGATACCCAATTCGCGACTAAGATTTTCAGCATCAAAGCGATCAGGTCCATCTCCGACAAATAATAATTTTGACGGGATCTGTCTGTTTATTTCCGCAAATATTTTTACGACATCAAATACCCGCTTGATTTTTCGGAAATTGGAGGCATGGACCACGATACGTTCATTATTGGGTGCAATTACTTTACGGAATGGATCAATGGGTTTCCTTTTAAACCTTGACAGATCCACAAAATTATGGATCACCTCTATTTCTTTCTTGATATCAAAAATGCTATAGGTTTCATCGCGGAGGTTTTGGGATACAGCTGTTATGGCGTCACTTTCGTTAATTGAAAATGCAACAACCGGAGCCAGCGTTTTATCCCGGCCAACCAATGTGATGTCGGTTCCATGCAGAGTGGTGATGACCGGAATGACAATACCCTGTGTGGCTACGATTTTTTTTGCCATGTAGGCTGCTGATGCATGCGGAATGGCATAATGAACATGCAACAGGTCCAACTGATGATTGATAATCACGTCGACCATCGTACTGGATAAGGCGGTTTCGTAAGGTTGGTAATCGAAGAGAGGATATGATGTTACGCGCACTTCATGATAGAAAATATTTGCATTATATTCAGTGAGCCTCACCGGTTGCTGGTAAGTGATGAAATGTACCTGATGGCCTTTATCTGCGAGTGCTTTTCCGAGTTCTGTAGCAAGAACACCGCTTCCACCGAAGGTCGGATAACAAACAATTCCAATCCGCATGTACTGATTTTATTCAACGAAGTTAAACAGATTTCACAGCATCACATAAGAACCGTGCATTACTTATCTTAGCAGAAAATAAACAGTTATGCGTTCGTTTTTGTTTGGTTGTTTTGTTTTTTTATTTGCCGGTTCTTTAAAAGCGCAATCAGATTCCGTTTTTATCAGAAAAATTGCGGATGAAATTTTCCATAACAGCACAGCTTACAGTAATCTGTATACGCTGACAAAAACAATCGGACAGCGTTTATCAGGGTCTCCCGCCACTTATACCTCCGAAAAATGGGCACAGGAAGTTATTATGAAGGCAGGGATCAGCCATGTTTATTTACAAAAGGCTATGATTCCTCATTGGGTGAGAGCTGGCAGAGACCAGGCCGCTTTGATTTCAGGCAATAACAGGCAAAACCTGGAAGTAATTGCTTTGGGAAACTCGGTTTCTACGCCGGTAGTAGGCATCACGGCACACATGATTCTAATACATGATTTTGACGAACTTGAAAAGAGAAAAAATGAAATCAAAGGCAAGATTGTTTTTTACAACCATCCATTCCACGTAGATTATGTATGGACATTCCTGGCTTATTCTGAAGCCGTACCGTACCGCGTGTTTGGAGCCAGCCGTGCTGCAAAATATGGAGCCGTTGGAACGGTAGTTCGTTCCATGAGTGAGTCAACAGATAATTTCCCGCACACGGGGGCGATGATTTATAACGATTCCTTCCCAAAAATTCCAACACTTGCTGTTGGGCTGCAGGATGCCGACAAGCTGGCCGCCGCGAATCTTAAGGATAAGGAAGTGAGTCTGTTCATTTCTACTAATGCGCATGCACTTCCGGACACAATTGGATACAACGTCATCGGAGAATGGAAAGGCAGCGAATTTCCTGATCAGTATATTACGGTAGGCGGACACCTGGATTCATGGGATCCTGCGGAAGGCGCACATGATGATGGGGCCGGCTGCGTTCAGTCTATTGAAGTGTTACGTGCCTTAAAAGCAATGGGTTATCAACCAAAACATACCATTCGTGTCGTATTATTTACAGATGAGGAAAACGGCGGGAGGGGGGCAAAAGCATATAGCGCAGAAGCTAAAACGAAAAATGAGAAACATATATTTGCATTAGAAAGTGATGGAGGTGGTTTTACGCCCAGGGGATTTAGCTTCAAAGGAACTGAATCACAATTGGCCGGTGTAAAACGCTGGTTGCCACTTCTGGTACCCTACGGAGTTACTGAATTCAGTGCGGGCGGTGCAGGAGCGGATGTTGAACCACTCAATGAGGCAACCGGAGCTATGGCATCTGAACTGATACCGGATTCTCAACGCTATTTCGATATACATCACTCCGCCGGCGACGTGTTTGAAAAAGTAAATAAAAGAGAATTGGAGCTGGGCGCAATCAATATGGCCGCTCTGATTTATCTGACTGATAAATACGGACTGTAAAAACGCAAATATGAAAAAATTTCTGACCATTTTATTGCTGAGTATTATAATAATCGGTGGTGTATGGTTTGCCTGGCATTTTTACTGGGTCTTTGGAGAAGGAGTAAAAGCGGGACAGCTGAATAACTTCGTAAAAAAAGGATTTGTATTCAAAACCTATGAAGGAAAATTAATACAGACAGGTTTAAAAGGCGGTAATCCTGGCACAGTTCAGTCGAACGAATTCAGTTTTTCAGTCACTAATGAATCAGTAGCCGGCAAACTGATGTCAAACAGCGGGAAGGAATTCGAAGTACATTATAAGGAATATATGGGTGCATTACCGTGGCGGGGCACGACTGTTTTCCTTGTGGACAGTATTTTATCAATGCGTGATCCCCGAACTTTTCAGACGCCATATAGCCCTTAATAGTTTAAAATACAGGCGCTTCAAAACCGGCGATATGAATTCCATTGTCAGAATATTAAATCGAATTTAAAGTTTGCCATATGCTTCCAGCCTGTCAGATCTCATGCCTGCAGTATAAAAATAGCCGGCTGCTTATTGATATCGGGAACTTTTTTTTTCCAGTCTTCTATTGTACGGGTTTTAATAAATTCAGATCTGCCGGTCAGATTAGCTGCAATACATAATCGCGTTGCAGGACTACAGGTTTTTAAAATGCCATCCAAAAGAGCATGATTGCGATAAGGCGTTTCAATAAATATCTGGGCAGATCCCTCTTTCCTGGACGCAGATTCCAGTTCTCTCAAGTGTTTAATTCTTTCTGTTGGTTCAATGGGAAGATATCCATGAAATTGGAAATGCTGGCCATTCATACCACTGGCCATCAAAGCCAGCAGAATGGAATTGGGACCGACCAAAGGTTTAACACGGATGCCGGCTTCCTGAGCAACTGCTACCAGAATCTGTCCGGGATCTGCAATGCCCGGACAACCCGCTTCGCTGAGTATCGCAATTTGCTTTCCGAGTTTTACCTGTTGAAGAAATTCCTGTTTTAATTCTTCCTCTGATTTGTGAATACTAAACCAGCTGTATCTATCGATATCCATTTCTTTCCATAACTTTTTCAGGTAACGACGGGCGCTGCGTTCGTTCTCCACAAAAAAAACTTCAGCGGTCTTCACTGCATCCAAAATATAAAGTGGCAGTGCATCCAAACCGTCTTCATCAAGAAATGTCGGAATTAAATAAACGGATGCAGCGTTATTCATACTTCTAAATTCTGATGATAAAGGCTGATGGTAGCTGCAATCAATGCATATGAAGGCGCCAGAACCCATCCAACAAAGGGTATGAAATGCATTAGATAAAAAACCAGTCCATTGCCAATAGCCAAGCCACGACGCTGACCAATAAAATGGATACTTTCAGCAGGTGATAAATGATGTCGTTCACAACTGTAGTCCAACATGGAAAAACCATAGTAGTAACATTCGACCAACGCTGCCATGACAGGTGCGATAGATCCCAGCAACGGAATGAAAGATAAGAGGAGAATAAAAATAGTAATGATGGTCTGCCAGAAAAAATTGCGTAAAGCGAGTTTTATTCCACGTTTGATATCATGAAAAAAAATTACCCTGTTAAAAACAAATTCTTTCCTTTCGATAATAGATTCTGTTTTTTCACTGAGATATGCAAATACAGGACTGCCAAGGATGAGAAAAAGATATTTAAACAGGGAGAAATAGAAAAACATCATGATCAGTCTGGCCATTATACCAACCATAATGGCAGCAAAACTGTAAGCCGGACTGTGTTGCTGATGTATCCATTTATCCAGACCGGAGAATAAAGCGGAAACGGCAGTATCTGCAGATATCCAGAAGAAATAAAGACCGATGGTAAAAAGGATCATGTAGGCCAGGCCTGGAATCAGGATCCATTTCCATAAACGGTGCTTGCTAATGAAATCATTAGCCTTTCGATAGGCCTGTATGGCAATAACAATTTCTTTTAGCAAAGCAATTTTTTATCGGAATTCAATATAGCACTAATTTACATTTTAAGTATTTGTATATGACGGTAAGCCTGAAAAAGCTGGATCATTCATTTTATGATCGTAAAAATGTGGTGCAAATAGCAAGAGAGCTATTGGGGAAAATTCTGGTTACACAATTTGACGGCATTCGTACTTCCGGTCGAATTGTGGAAACCGAAGCGTATAATGGTGTTGGAGATCGTGCCTCTCATGCATTTGGTGGTCGCAGAACCGACAGATCCGAACCTTTGTATGGTAATGCGGGTACCTCGTATATTTATTTATGTTACGGAATGCATCACCTATTTAATGTCGTCACAAATAAAAAAGATGTCCCCCATGCCGTATTGATTCGCGCTCTCGAACCCAGGGAAGGAATTAATTACATGTTGAAACGTGTGCGGAAACCAATACCTGATTATACGCTGACAAAAGGGCCCGGTAATCTTGCGCGCGCGCTGGGTATTTCTAAAATGCATACAGGTGGTAATTTGTTTTCAGAAGAGATTTTTATTGAGGACGACGGATTACGTTATAAAAAAGATCAGATAATTATAACTCCTAGAATTGGTGTGGATTATGCGGGCATAGACGCGCAGCTGCCATACCGTTTTATCGTAAAGGGTAATCCCTACGTGAGTGCAAAGAAATCTTAAAATTTTGGACAGGGGATAGGCTTTCTTCCGTCCGAAGGTTTCTTGATATAAATAAGCGAAATTTCAAAACCTCCCTGACCCTGAGAAGCCGGTTTTAAGGATGAGACATTAACATCATATGACATGCCAATGGTAAAAGATCCGATATCCAGTCCGACATACGGTATGATTGCATCTGTCAGGTTACTGAAACGAGCCCAGACACCCAGGTAAAGATTTGTCGGATTCCGGTTTTCTTCTTCACTCGTCAGATTATATGACCAGGCACCGCCCAACATTGCATCCACTGCATTCGCCTGCCTGCTATACAATCCGCTAAAATGTATAAAATTATTATTATTAGACTGGGATAACGGGAATGAGTAACCGCCATGAACAGTGAAACGGGGCGAAAGAGTATACAAATTATTCCCGGTGAACGATTCTGTCGGTTGCAGTATGTGGTAGGTGGATACACCCAGGTAATAGTTGTTATTGCCATCGGTTGACCCATTATACAAAACACCTACATTAAGGTCAAAATAACTGAGATTCACCTCGTGACCACTTACCAGTTCCGAACTGGGAAGCGACCAGCCTCCCTGCTGGTCCAGCTGATCTTCAAAATTCAACTGGGTACCGTCAAGTCTTTTATTTGCATAAGAACCCTGGAAGCCGATACCGATCTGGTTCCAGCCGTTTTCATCCAATGCCTTGTGGTAAGCTGTTGAGATTGCAATATAATTGCTTGTAAGGATGCCATTGGCCGTTTTGTCGCTCATCGCCATTAAGCCAACTCCCCAGGCATCGCCGGCGCTAATTTTATTTGCGAGGATATTTCCGTCAACCGAAATCGTAGAAGTAACAAATGCATTATTGATTTGGGGCCATTGGTTACGATAATTTCCCGCCACCCGAATCGTACCGTTGAATTTTCCGGTAAGTGCCGGATTTAACGTGAGGGGGGAGGCGAAGAATTGTGAAAATTGAGGGTCCTGCGCCCGGGAGACTTCAGGGGAAAAGCAGGTGATACAAAGCAGCACGTAAATTATTCTTCTCATAAGCACAGTCCTTTGGTTACGGCCGGTTTGATGATTTTGTATATGAATGGACAGCAAACAGCCGCAAAAAGCTGCTGGCGAACCTTGTGAGGGTATTTAAATTCATAGGAACGCCGAATCAGATTCAGGATCAAAATAAGCAAAAAACCCGATACATTTCATCCTTTTCGTATGTTTTACAGCTGGATTTTATTGCCAAAAGAAAGATCGCCCGCATCCCCCAGTCCCGGTACGATATAACCTTTAGCTGTCAGTTCATCGTCAATGGCCCCACACCAGATCTTACAACTGGGTAAGGCCCTGCGCAGATATTCAATGCCAACGGTGCAGGCAATTGCAGTAACGATATGAATCTCAGCGGGGTTGCCTTCTCCCCTGAGTTGCTGGATGGTTTTGACCATGGACGATCCGGTTGCCAGCATCGGATCAGAAATGATCAATATTCGGTTTTCCAGTTCCGGATGAGTTACATAGGTCATGCTGATTTCAAAAGATCCGTCCCGGTCATGTTTACGATACGCAGATATGAAAGCATTATCAGCCTTATCAAATACATTCAGCAAACCCTGGTGCAGTGGCAGCCCGGCTCTTAGAATGGTTGCCAGCACCGGCTGAGATTTCAGCACTTTTGAAATCGATATTCCGAGGGGTGTTTGAATTTCCACTTCCTCAAAAGGCAGGGAACGACTGATTTCATAACCGGCAATTTCTCCGATTCTCTCCAGATTACGCCGAAATCTCATACGGTCCGTTTGCACTGAAATGTCACGCAGTTCTGCCACCCAGTCGCATAGAATCGAATAATCCTGGCTCAGATTTATCAGCATAGATAAAAATTAAAAATCCGATATTCGAAATTCAGCAGGCTCTAAAACTAAAATTAAAAGATTGAATCAGAAAATCATTTCCTGTGCAGTATAACGTGATCGGATTGATGAGTGGAAGTTCTCTGGACGGACTGGACATGGCATTTGTCCATTTTGAGGAAACAGCCGGCCAGTGGACGTTTGAGATACTGGAATCATGCTGCAAACCTTACCCGGAGGAATGGAAGGACAAATTGACCGGAATAAACGGGCTTTTTGCAAAAGATTATCTCTATGTCCATACTGCATACGGACACTGGCTGGGGAATACAGTAAATGAATTTCTGGAGGAAAGAAATCTCGCTTACAAGGTCCAGCTTATTGCATCTCACGGTCATACAACTTTCCATGATCCGGCCCACCATATGACGGCCCAAATCGGAGATGGGGCGGCCATAGCAGCAGTTACCGGCATACGTACGATCACTGATTTTAGAAGTGTCGATGTAGCACTTGGGGGGCAGGGAGCACCCATTGTTCCCATCGGTGAAAAATTATTGTTTCCCGATTTTGATCTTTTCTTAAATATCGGAGGAATCGCAAACATTTCAACGAAAGGAGAAGTCAGGATCGGATTCGATGTGTGCCCGGCTAACCGGATATTGAATATACTGGCAGGCGGAACAGAAAAAGGATATGATGAAAACGGCTCACTGGCAGCATCCGGAAACATAGATGAGAATTTGCTTGACAAATTAAATGGTCTTGGTTATTATCAACAGACATATCCGAAATCACTTTCTAACGAATTCGGACTGAATGAAATCTACCCGTTAATTTTAAAAGCACATCTATCCATGCAGGATGGGCTGGCAACTTATGTAGAACATATTGCCACGCAAATATCAAAATCCATCATTCCGTTGAAGCAGAAATTTTCCGGAAAGGAAGAGTTGAGTTTACTCGTAACCGGTGGTGGTGCTCACAACCATTTTTTGATCAGGAGCTTAAATGATAAAGTTTCCAAGGCCGAAATTAGATGTATCATCCCATCTAAAAATCTTGTTGATTTCAAAGAAGCATTGATTATTGCTTTGATGGGCGCCCTTCGGTGGCGTGAAGACATTAATGTATTGAATTCTGTAACCGGGGCATCAAAAGACAGCATAAACGGCGCTGTATGGTCCGTCTAATTGTTAATTATCAATTATTGATACATCCCAATTAACTAATTACAATTGTCAAATGACAATTAATCAAAGTCCCAATACCGATTTTAATTTCACATATCCGGTTTTGCTAACGGGCACCCGTCCCCCGGATTTCAAAATCGCCAGGTGGTTATCTTTTTCGTACGGATCTATACGGGTTATCTCGGTAACATTTACCATAAACGAACGGTGGGTTCTGACAAATTGATTTTTATTCAGTACTGTTTCAAAATGTGCCATCGTTTTGTTTTTTAGAAAAGCACCATCCTTTGTGTGAATTTTTACATAGTCGTCAGCCGCTTCCAGAAAATGAATATCGTCTACCGGAATGATCCGTATTTTCCCTGACAATTTTACAACCACACGATGTTGCTCTGCAGGGCTGTTTGAAACTGATTCCAGAAGAGGCGTCAACTGATCCTTTGGGGAGCTTGTTTTACTTAATTGCTTCCATTTGGAGATTGCCTTATCAAAACGGTCGCGGCCAAAAGGTTTTAGTAAATAATCCACTGCGTGACTTTCGAAGGCATGAATCGCATATTCATCAAAGGCTGTTGTAAAAATGACGGCAGGTGGTTCTTCAATGAGCTCCAGCATTTCAAAGCCATTTATTTTCGGCATTTGGATATCCAGAAAAATTAAATCCGGTTGGAACTGCTGAATAGATTTAACGCCTTCAAATCCATCGTTGCACTCGGCAATTAATTCAAGCTCCGGGTGAAAATGCAGATATTCCTTTACAATAGACCTCGCCAAAGGTTCGTCGTCAATGATTATGACTTTCATAGTTTGGTATATTTATAGTTGTCGTAAAAACCTGATCCTTTGCAGAGGTCTCTACGAGATCTGTTCTCGCGAATAAAAGATAAAGTCTGCGTTTCACAGAATTCAGTCCAAAACCGGTTCCATGCCTGGGACTGGCCGTATCAGGATCGTAAGGATTCTGAACGGTTATTTTTAGTGAATCATTGTCACGAAATACGGAAATAAGTATAGTGACAGCATCTGTTGTGTCGTACAATCCGAATTTGATAGCATTTTCCACTATGGGCTGTAATAGCATGGGCGGAATCAGCATTTGCATACTTTCGTCGTCCTTTCTGATTAAAGTAGATAAGCGGTGACCAAATCGCACTTTTTCGATCTCCAGATACAATTCCAAAGACTTAATTTCCTCATCCATTTTTACCCATTGTTCCTCCTCTTTTCTGAGTGTTGTACGGAGAAAGTCGGACAACTGATGAATCATTTTTCTTGCCTGGGAGGGATCAGAACCAATCAGGGCGCTGATGGAGTTCAGACTGTTGAATAAAAAATGCGGCTGCAACTGCTGGCGCAATTTATAGAGCTCAGCATCCCGGCTTAGTTTTTCCGCATCGTTTTTCCTCTGCCGGTTTTCCTGCTCTTCTTCCTGAGTATACCATAGCACACAAATAATCGCCATGCATCCGATCAATAGAAAAGCAATTCCAAGCCGAAGCCAGTAGGCGTTAGCAAGGAATATCAGGTAATTAACACTGGCAATATCTATCAATGCAAGGTTCAGAATAAATTTGCTTAGTGCATTGACGACCAGGCTAAAAATGGCGCAGAGGAACATTACCTTGAGATACCGGTCGCTATATGGCAGATAGTATCGAAGAATATTACTTATAATCCAGCAGGCACCAAGCAAAAGGCTATTGGTTACCAGGCTGTCGACTACAGCATCCGTCAGAGGATATCCATAATTTAAGATGAGCAACGCGTGAAGGACAGACCACAACAGCCACCAACCAAAAAAGCTGTTACGAAATTTGCTAACGTTGATTGGTGACCTTGCCAAAGAATGCAGTTAAATAATTTCCAGAAATTGGTATTTGCTATTATGCAGGATATGTGCCGCTTTTCTGTTCGTCAATTCAATATATAAATCAGCGTTGTCTGTCTCCTGAATGCGGGAATATAATTCTGCACCGTCCAGCAGTCCGCTCAGTTTATATAATTCAGAAACATTAATGAATTTCCACTGCACCAGATTCTGTTCTTCATTGAAAAATTTGTCTTCTTCTTTTTGACCAAGTGTGGTGGCTTTTTCAAAGGCTTCCTGTGAACTATCTGCCTCGATGAGCCTTAGTTGTTCGTCAAATTGAGCAGTATGATTCCCCTGACCGCAAATGATTCTGTAAACAATTTTTGTAAGATACCAGCTCATAGTTTTGATTTAATAAAATGATCGGATAAGATGTTTAGTAGTTTCTGATTTCTATTCCGCCAAAAACAGAAGACCCGTCGATAATAAGCACTTTGTTTGGATCAGTATGGCCAATATTGGTTCTCTTGTCTTCTATATTCCCAAACACCGAAGTCAACTGACTTCTCACTTCCCAATGAGGCGGAATGATGATTTTTGTGCCTCCCATTATTTGTGTTATGTCGAGAGAAGCCGTACCCTGTATATCTGCCTGACTGAGATTAATTTCAGCACCACCCATGAAGATGGTGATATCACCTCCTTTAAAATTTTTGGACAGGATATTTTTATGGATGCCGCCCAGAATTGTGGTAGCATCGATAAAGTCTTCTGAAGAAAACCCTTTTGAACTGTATCCCATACCGCTGCTGGACCCAACGTTGGTTCCCGTGGAAGTATTCGAAGTATTTCCCGGATAATCTCCCATTCCCGGATATCCGCGTCGCATGCGCCTTCTCTGCCATCTTTCCCAGTCCCTGTGTTCCCATTTCCGATGCCAGTCATGTTCCATCCAATGTGGTTTCTTTGGCCGGATCAGCATGATAAGCCCCACCAGGATAATGACGGCTGGCCAAATAAACCGATGTATATCGAGACCCGGAACGAGTTGATCCATCAGAAAAAAACTTCCGATCAGAATCATGATCAGCCATCCCGGTCCGCGAAATGCATGGGCAAGACCACTAAATATGCCGAGAATTATCAATAAGAACTGCCAGCTGAACATCCAATCCGGCAAAGGCATTCCGAACTGATGCGCCAGTAGTATACCTCCAATAGCTACCAGTCCGATAGGGATCAGGATCCTGCCAACTGATCTTTTGCGGACGCGGTTATCAATGTCTTCTTTTATATTTGTTTCCGGATTATCCATCTACTTTAATTTTAGGTAAAGCTAGGTCCCCTCGCTTTTTATTTCAAAGGTTTATAGGCTATATAGGGTTGAATGACGGTGAAAGCCGGAAAATTTCCGGCAAAAATATCGGGTCATACGATCTGAAACAGATCCCCGTCGAATAAACCCCTGTCGCTGAGTTTCAAGTGGGGAATAACAAGAAGAGCCATAAATGAAAGGGTCATAAAAGGTGCCTGTAACCGGGAGCCCATCTTTTTTGCTTCCTTATCCAGTGTTGTATAACTGTTCGCAATCTTGTAACCATCATCAGTGCTCATCAAACCGGCAACCGGTAAAGCCAGTTTTTTCTCCACTCCGTCACCTGCCACGCTGATACCTCCTTTTTCCGAGATCACAGCATTTACCGCCCGACTCAGCGCTTCATCGCTCACACCCACGGCAACGATATTGTGGCTGTCGTGTGCGACTGAAGACGCCAGGGCGCCTGTCTTCAACCCAAAATTCTTTATAAAAGCCATTGCAACCGGTGATTTTTTGTAACGGTTCATTACAATGATTTTCAGAATATCTCTGGACGGATCTGATTCCCAGACACCGTTTTTCGCATATATCCCGGCGTTATATTTTCCAGTGATCAGCTGACCATCAAATGCTTCTATTAGAGGATGCGGATAAACATTCGCAGGCTTCGGAAGGACGTTGAATATAAAGTCTTCCGGGTTCGTTAAAGAACAATCGAATTGATTTGGATTGGACACATTGGCAACAGAACTTATCATTGTTTCTCCTTTTGAAGCGACCAACTCACCCTGCAGGTAAGTCTGTAGCACTTCAAAATTTTTCAGGTCTCTGAGGAGAATAAAATCTGCCGAATCTCCGGGACGCAATTGGCCCACACCCAGATTATAATGTAAAACCGGATTGATGCAAGCCGCCCTGAGTACTTTAAAAGGATCGATATTCTTTGCAACAGCTCTTACACAAAGCTGGTTGATATGGCCATTCACAAGACTGTCGGGATGTTTATCGTCGCTGCAAAACATCATATTTTCCCAATGATCATTGAGCAGGTCAGCCAGCGCTTCAAAATTTCTCGCGGCGCTTCCTTCGCGTATTAATATTTTCATTCCCATCCCCAGTTTATCCAGCGCTTCTTCTGCCGTAAAACATTCGTGATCCGTCGTGATCCCGGCCTGGATATATTTTCGTGCTTCCTCTCCCCGCAGACCTGGTGCGTG
>DASXNJ010000119.1:0-10171 GCA_036495145.1 Puia sp. | reverse complement strand
ACCAGCCTGACTCCTTTTTTTGCTGACGGTAATTCAAACGATACGATTTCAGTAAGCGATTCGACTGCAATTGGTTCCATCACTTTCAATGGTTTACTGCGAGCACCCATAATTCCCTTCATGTTTGGAATACGTTGTTCTGCCATCCCTTTCTGACATGCGACCACCAGTGGAAGTTTTGCTTCAACAGTTTCTTCTCCGCCTTCAGTCTCACGTACCAAAGTGGCAGTATTTCCGGCCAGTTCCAGCTTCGCAGCAAGAGATATAAATGGAAGGTCCAATAAAGCGGCTAACATACCGGCAACGGAGGCACCGTTGTAATCAATGGTTTCCTTACCTGCAAGAATCAGGTCGTAGCCACCAGCCTTTGTTATTGTGGCTATCTGACTTGCAACAAAAAAACTGTCTGCTGGTTCAGTGTTTATGCGTATCGCCTCATCACCGCCCAATGCAAGTGCTTTACGTATAACAACATCATAGTCAGGTCCGCCAACCGTAATCAAATGAAGAATCACTGCAGGATCTTTTTCTTTGATCTCAATGGCACGCACCAAAGCATACCATTCGTCATAAGGATTCAGTATCCACTGCACGCCGTCAGTGACAAATTTCCTGTTGTTATCAGTGAAAGCTATTTTTGCTGTCGTATCCGGTGTTTTGCTGATGCAGACTAAAATTTTCATAATATCATTAAAATATAAGTTGTTTATGCAACTAAACAAAGATAAGTATTGAGTAAGCAAGTTTATGATAAAAAAAATAAAAATAATCTAAGCGATGGAGAAAATAGAAAAGCTGAAATCTTTCTTAATAAATTCTCCCGGAGATTCTTTTTTAAAACATGCTCTGGCCCTTGAATATATAAAACTGGGCGAAGAGGCTCAGGCAAGACAATTATTTTTAGAAATACTTGAATGTGATCCTTCCTATATCGGATCATATTATCACCTGGCTCACTTACTGGAACGTACAGGCGAATCAGAAAATGCAAAAACCTGGTACGAAAAAGGTATGGCAGCTGCAAAAAAAGCTGGCGACAGTCATGCGTACAATGAACTGTTGGCTGCATATGAGGATTTTATCGATTGATTATGGAAAATCTGCTTGCTGAATTTCTTGAATCGATGCAAAAACTGGGCATTGCGAAAAATGACCGTTTGCTGTTAGCTGTCAGTGGCGGACTGGATTCTGCAGTATTGACATGTTTATCGGCATTGTCCGGACGGGATTTTGCTATTGCGCACGTCAATTTTCAGTTAAGAGGGGAAGAAAGCGACAGGGACGAAGCCTTTGTTCGTCAATTAGCGAATAAATATCAAAAGTCTTTTTTCACTAAAAAATTTGATACGTATGCGTATGCATCAGATGAAAAAACCTCTATTCAGGTTGTTGCCAGAAATCTCCGTTATGATTGGTTTAAAACATTTATCGGAAACAATGCGGATCAATTCAAATTCCTGCTAACCGGTCACCACCTGGATGATAATATCGAAACGATGCTTATGCATTTCTTCAGGGGAACGGGTATTTCGGGTTTAAAAGGAATGCCCGAAAGAAACGGGCATCTGATCCGGCCACTCTTAAAAATATCCAGAAACCGGCTAAAGGAATTTGCTCTTGCAGAAAATCTCGAATGGGTTGAAGACAGTTCAAATGCTTCCACGGATTACACAAGGAATTTTTTCCGTATTCAGGTGATACCTTCGGCGGCCAGTATAATCCCTGAACTTCACCATAATCTGGAAAATAATCTTATCCGGTTTTCGGAGGCAAACATGTTATATCAGCAGGCGATCGGCAGCTACAAAAAAAAATTACTCAATCAGACCGGATCTGAAATACATATTCCGATTTTGCTTTTAAAAAAATCCGTTCCGCTAAAAACCATTCTTTTTGAGATTATAAAAGAATATCAGTTCAGCCCCTCACAAACAGATGAAATTATCCGGCTGATGGACAGCACAAATGGGAAATTCGTAGCCAGCGCTTCACACCGGATTATTAAGAACAGACGATGGTTAATCATTGCCCCGGTAAATGATGAATCGATAAACCATATTGTAATTGAAAGTGACTGTCTTGTTGACTATGCGGAAGGAAGACTATCGATCAGTACAAAGACAACAGAAATATCAGGGCAAATGGCTGTTCAATCGCCGGGAATTGAATTCCTGGACGCAGAAAAAATCAAATTCCCTCTCGTGCTTAGAAAATGGAAAGCAGGAGATTATTTTTATCCGCTGGGAATGAAGAAGAAAAAGAAGCTCGCCCGCTTCTTTATTGATCAGAAATTATCCAGGACAGCCAAAGAAAAAGTTTGGGTGTTGGTTATGGACAGCCAGATCATTTGCGTTATCGGTCACCGGATCGATAACCGATTCAGGATAGATAGTTCAACTAACAAAATATTAATAATCAGAACAGAAGGAATGAGTGATTGATGAACGCCAAAGAATCAGATTAAAATCCCGGATGAATTAGTTTATACCAGAACATCCCCGCTACCTCAGGTCTGACGGCAATGGTAAACAAGATGCCGAATAAAGCGCCATAGAAATGTGCATCATGATTTACATTGTCACCACCTTTTCTTGACATGTATGCAGAATAAACAAGAAATAAAGCCCCGTATACAATCGCAGGCACAGGAAATACCAGGACGATAATTCGCTGCCATGGATATAAAAGTATAAACGCAAACAGAACAGCTGAAACTGCGCCTGATGCCCCCAGACTCCGGTAGTTGTAATCATTACGATGTTTGAGATAGGTTGGAATATTTGAAATGACGAGAGCACCCAGATACAATGCCAGATAGTACCACTTCTGTAATCCAAGTTCACCCTGATAATGAGCTTCCATGAAAGTTCCAAAAAAATACAAAGTCAGCATATTAAATATAAGATGCATGTAGTCAGCATGAATCAGACCGCAGGTAATAAAGCGATAGTACTGTTGTTTTTTATTAATTGCCGGAGGCCAAAATATCAATTCGTCTACAACTTTGCCGTTCTGGAATCCGGCTAAAGTAATAACGCAGGTAACAATAATAATAGTCAGGGTGATATCAAACATGTGCAAACAAATGTGGTTTAAAGATATACTTTAGTTACAGAATTTAAATTGTTCAATCGTGATGATATTTTTCATTGCGACCGATACTGCAGGCCCGATAAATCTGTTCGGCCAGTATAAGCCTCACAAGCTGGTGAGGAAATGTGAGTGTGGAAAGTGACCAGATAAATTTGGATTTTTTTAATAAAGGTTCATCCAGTCCGTAGGCGCCTCCGATTAAGAAAATCAATTTTTTGACGCTCTCATTTCCCCGGTCCTGAATAAATGCAGCCAGTTTTCTGGAACTGAGTAGTTTCCCGTTTTCATCGAGGGAAACCAGCCAGTCTTCCGGTCTGAGCGAATTCAGAATAAGTTCCGATTCCTCATGTTTTAATTTCTCAGGAGAAAATGTTCCGCTATTTTTTTTCAGACTGAATAATCGCCATACCACCGGATAATAATTTTCTATCCTTTTCGTAAAGTCTTTTACGCCTTCCCCGACATATGTTTCATGTGGCTTTCCGATAGCCCAGCATTCAATTTTCATCTCTTGAAATTAACCAGATATAATCTCAAAACGAGTCAGCTTCCCGATAGGCTGCTATGAGCGCCATCTCACCTTCTTTTCCGGGAATGGAATTGCCATGTTCCATACCCAGCATGCCTTTATAGCCTTTATTAAACAGATGTTTGAAGATATTTTTGTAATTGACTTCTCCTGTTCCCGGCTCGTTTCTCCCCGGATTATCTCCGATCTGATAATACGCAATTTCGTCATAAGCCCGGTCGATACCTTTGATCAGGTCGCCCTCATTTCTCTGCATGTGATATATATCAAATAATATTTTACAAGACGGACTATTCACTGCTTTGCAAATAGCATAAGCCTGCGAAGAATGACGTAAAAACAAGTCCGGCGTATCGCTCAGCGGCTCCAGGACCATCACGATCTGATGCGGTTCCAGTAATTCGGCAGCCGGTTTTAATGCCTCGATTACATGAGCTGTTTGATAGTCAACCGGAATGGTACGGTCGTAATTACCGGGAACAACCGTAATCAGTTTGCCGGTGCATCTTTTGGAAACATCGATCGCGTCCCTGGTGTATTTCAGAAATTTATCACGCCATACCTCATTGCCCGAGCAAAGCGAAGTACTGACAGGCCAATGGTCAAATGCGTGGACAAAAACACCCATCGACATATTTAATTTAGTAAGCTGGCTTCCAATTTTTTCCTGATCCTCCGGGGCTCGGTCCATCATGCCATTATCTTCGATGGCCCGGAAACCCTGTTCGTATCCAAAACGAATCTGGTCGCTGAAGTCTTTGCCAGCGCTATTTTTGAACATGCCGTCGTGAAAGGCATAATTCATCCTGAAGGGTTTGTCCGTATTCGTTTTTTTATTAATTTCTTCGTTAATCCATGTCGCTGGAAGGAGCGCAGCCGTTCCGGCCGTGAGGCCGTATTGAATGAAATTTCTTCTCCTCATATGGCAATTTTAAAGACGTTAAGATATTAATTTTTGCGCCAGATACAGTTTGGTTTATTACTTCTGCATTAATCTTTAAACCTGTATCCCCGCAGAAAATCGGCAATTTCCATCTTTTTCTTCCCTTCAAGTTGAATTTCTTCCAGATAAATATATCCATCGGCGCCTGAATAACGGAGCCAGTTTTTACCATCCGTTTCCATTGTGCCCAACTTACCGGAGAGGTTGTTTTTTTCCATTCGCGATCGGAAAATTTTACAATTTTTACCATTTAAAATTGTGAACGCGCCCGGGAAAGGAGATAGTCCCCTGATCTGATTGTAAATTTTCTGAATTGGATACTCCCAATTGATTTCACAATCTGTGGCAAAAATTTTGGGCGCAGTTTTTAACCCTGTATGATCAATTAAATCCTGTGGCTTTTCCTTCAGCGTCCCATCCATCAAACCTCGAACAGTTTGTACGACAAGGTCCGCGCCGGTTTCCTTCATCCTGTCATGTAATTCACCGGCAGTTTCGTCGGGTCCAATCGCAATTTCTTCCATCAATAGAATGTTGCCCGTATCTATTTCCTGTTGCAGTTTGAATGTGGTAACGCCGGTTTTTGTTTCACCATTCATAATTGCCCGGTTAATGGGTGCCGCCCCCCGATACTGTGGAAGTAATGAACCGTGCAGGTTAATCGTTCCCAATGGTGGCATCGACCAGACAATTTCGGGCAACATGCGAAAAGCAACTACAATCTGGAGATCCGCATGAAATGATATTAATTGTTCATGAAATTGGGGATCCTTCAGTTTGATGGGTTGCAAAACGGGTATATTTCTTTGGGTGGCATATCGTTTGACGGCAGATTCAGACAATTTCAATCCTCTTCCCGCCGGTTTGTCCGGCGCCGTAACAACCGCCACTACACGAAACCCGTTTTGCAAAAGGGCATGCAGACTCGCAACGGCAAATTCGGGCGTACCCATGAATATGATATCAGGATCAGCGTTCATTTTTTTAGCTTAATGTCTAATACAGAACGTCTAACACTTTAAGACTGGACTCTTAGTCAAATATGCGGCTACAAATTAACATCTATTCACTAATAAATGCCGGGACCTTCAAATTGGATTTATCAGATAGTATTTACCTTTGTGCCTGCAAAGCATTTATCGTTCAACAAATACAATATTTTTTACTTCAAAATTTTATTTATGTCCGTTCAATCCGGCAACACTATTAAAATTCATTATCACGGAAGATTATCTGATGGTACCACATTTGATTCTTCAGCAGGCCGGTCTCCTTTGGAGTTTACCGTTGGCAGCGGTTCAGTAATAAAAGGCTTTGACGATGGGGTTCAGGGCATGAGTGTAGGAGAGAAAAAAACAATTGAAATTCCATTTCTGCAGGCATATGGACCTGAGGATCCCTCAATGATTATTGAATTTCCAGTCGACGGGCTGCCTGAGGATCTGAAGCCTGAAATAGGTATGCAGCTCAATATGAACAACGCCGAAGGTCAACAGTTTGCTGTCACTGTCACAGATATTACAGACGAAAACTTAGTTCTTAATGCCAACCATCCCTTGGCTGGTAAGGATCTTATATTCGACCTGGAGCTGGTCGAAATCGTGGATTAAACTTTCGTTGAAGAAATAAATACAAAGCAACCAGGCTTAGGAGGGTGACTGCCATCAGAATAACAGATCCCTCCAACCCGTTTGTTCCGCCGGTAAAATTTATGTCACCGGTTAAATCCGGCTGCAGCAAGGTTTGAAATGATTCATCGCCCGAAAATCCAAAAGCGGGTCCTTCCAGAAATTTCCATGCGATATGGAAACTGAAAGAGAACCATAGATTGCGGGTATATATATAATTCAGCCCGAGAATCAGGCCCATAACCAGGGAGTTAGCCAGTGAAAAAAATCCAATGGAAGATTGTCCCGTGCCGTGAAAAATTGCAAACAGGACTGCAGAAATCAGCAAAGCCAGCCATCCTGGAAATGATTCCATCAGATTATTCAGAATATAACCACGGAATATCAATTCTTCATAAAACGAAATGATAATTATACTGCCGAAGGCCAGAAAAAGGGCTTTGGAATCAAATATGATGTCCGTCCATTTTAAATGCCCGGTAACTTTCAAAAGCAGACTGCTCGCGGAGACGATGAAAATTGCTAACATGGCACCTGCTATCGCCTCTCCACCACGACCGTTAAAATCCAAACCCAGAGAAAGAAACGATTTTCGATCAACCCAGTGTCGAAATACAAAAGTCAATGCAAGGCTTAGAATAAAAATAATCGCAGTTATTGCTAAAAGATTATTTCCTTTCATCAGATTTTGCAGGTTGGCAATATCCAGACCTCCTTTGTTCAGGGCAATGAAATAGATAACTATACTGGTGCCTGAAACAAAACCAACCGCAATTAAAAATAATAATGCGCGCAGCCAACCCTGTTGTATGAACGGATTAATGGAGCCCGATTTATTCATGGAATAAAATTATGACCGAAAGATGATATTTTTACCCTTCATTTGACTATTAATTTTTCTTTATGTTAACCGGCTATTCAACAACCCTGACCGAACGATTTTGCAGATATGCTCAGATCGATACCCAAAGTAATCCTGACTCAAACACGCAGCCTTCATCATCAAAACAACTGGATTTGAGCCGTCTCCTGCTGGAAGAATTACAATCCATGGGCCTGACTGAAACTGAGTTGGATCCAAACGGATATGTGTATGCCAGCATCCCTTCCAATAGTGAAAAAAAAGTACCCGTCATTTGTTTTTGCGCACATGTGGATACCTCCCCGGATTGTAAAGCGAGTGAAGTAAAACCATTGCTTCACAAAAATTATTCGGGTGAAGATATCGTTCTGCCTGATGATACCGAACAAATTATCAGAACAGCCGAACATCCCTATCTGATGGAAAAAATGGGACAGGATATAATTACGGCTTCGGGCAAAACTTTATTAGGTGCAGATGACAAAGCAGGTGTAGCGATTATCATGGAACTGGCTTCCTGGTTCATGCAAAATCCGGAAGTGAAACATGGAAAAATCCGGATTCTGTTTACGCCGGACGAAGAAATCGGCAGAGGTGTAAATAAACTGGACATGAAGAAACTGGGCGCTGATTTTGGTTATACACTCGATGGCCCGGAATTGGGATCTTTTGAGGAAGAGACTTTTTCTGCAGACAGTATGCATTTCACTTTTTACGGAGTATCTGCGCATCCCGGACATGCCAAAGACAAACTTGTGAATGCGATAAAAATGGCTTCTGCTTTTATCCAGGAACTCCCGACGGATGAATTCTCACCCGAAACAACCGAAGGACGTTATGGATTCGTGCATCCGGTACGTATGGAAGGAGGCGCTGAGAAAATGCGGGTTGATTTTATCGTACGTGATTTTAACACGGCCAAGCTGCATGCTTACGAAGAATATCTGAAAGACAAAGCCGAATATGCGATGGGAAATTTTTCAGCGGGTCGGTTTGAGTTTGAAATAAAAGAACAATACCGAAATATGAAAGAAGTGCTTGTAAAACATCCGGAAGTGTCTGAATATGCACGTGAAGCAATCAGGCGTGCAGGGATAGAAATCAGGGAATCTGCCGCCCGTGGCGGAACCGACGGGTCCAGATTATCTTTTATGGGATTGCCATGCCCTAATATTTTCACGGGCGAAATGGCGTTTCACAGTAAACATGAATATGTATGTGTTCAGGACATGGAAAAAAGTCTGGAAACGATACTCCATCTTTCAATGATATGGGAAGAAAATGCTTAGGAGGGTTGCCTTTTCTTCAGAATCGTTTGTATAATCTGCCGGGCATGAACCCGGGAATTTTCAATAAACCAAATATGGGTATCCATTCCGCCACAAACCACGCCGGCGAGGTAAATGTTTTTGCGGTTTGACTCCATCGTTTCCTTATTATAACTCGGATATCTTTTTTCATCAGATGATAATTCAATTCCCAGTTTTTCCAAAAATGCAAAATCCGGCTGATAACCCGTCATGAGTAAAACGTAATCGTTAGGAATTGTTATTTGTCCTTCCGGCGTCTGAATATCCACTTCTTTTGCGCGAATGGCGATCAGACTTGAATTAAAATAGGCTTTAATAGAACCTTCTTCGATACGATTCACAATATCTGGTCTTACCCAGTATTTCACACGTTTTCCGATTTCCTGACCTTTAATGACCATTGTTACATCAGCCCCCTTCCGGAAGCTTTCCAATGAAGCATCAACGGCTGAATTATTGGCTCCGACAACAAGGAGTTTTTGCATTGCATAAAAGTGTGGTTCTTTATAGTAGTGACTCACCTTCGCCATATTTTCGCCCGGAATGTGCAGGAGATTTGATATGTCATAAAAGCCGGTTGCAACAATGATATTCCTGCAGGTATATTCCGCGACGGAAGTTTTCACCTGATAATTTTCCCCATTTGGCATGACTTCGATGACGTTTTCGTGTAGATGAATATTCAGCTTTTGCGAAACCGCGATGCGCCGGTAATATTCGAGGGCTTCAGGCCGGGTTGGTTTTATGTTATTGCTTACGAAAGGAATGTCTCCAATTTCGATTCTTTCGGATGTGGAAAAAAAAGTCATATTGGAAGGATAGTTATATAAAGAATTTACGAGAACTCCCTTTTCAAGGATAAGATAACTCAGTTCCGACCTCTTTGCTTCCAGGCCACAAACCAATCCGATCGGTCCGCCGCCAATGATGATAACATCCAGAATTTCGTGCATGGTTTCAAAGATAAATCATAAATACCCGATGCCGGAATTCCGGTTCCAGTCTGTAAAAAATAGTACATTCACCGCGGTTATCTTAATAAGTAGCCTCTAACAATTATTGGCATATGGAAATTCTCTTACAGTTCTGGTGGGTTCTTCCCATTCTGATTATTTTTTTCAGCGGGCTCGTGACGGTCAGCCAGGGTTATATTGATGTCATTACCATGTTTGGCAAGTACCGGAGAATTTTGCAACCGGGACTTAATTTTAAGATTCCTTTACTGGAACAGATTCAGAAGCGAATCAGTATACAGAACCGTTCAGTGGAACTGGAATTCCAGGCCGTCACGACAGATCAGGCCAATGTGTACTTTAAAAGTATGTTGTTATATGCCGTGCAGAATTCGGACGAAGAAACCATCAAAAAAGTAGCATTTAAATTTATAGCTGAGCGTGACCTTATGCAGGCGTTGACAAGAACCATTGAAGGAAGTATACGGGCGTTCGTAGCCACAAAAAAACAGGCTGAGATCCTGGGTTTGCGCAGGGATATTGTTGAATATGTAAAGGACCAGATCGACCATTCGCTAGAAGAATGGGGCTATCATTTGCTCGATCTTCAGATTAATGATATCACATTCGACCAGGCAATCATTGATTCCATGAGCAGGGTGGTAGCCAGCAATAACCTGAAAGCAGCTGCCGAAAATGAAGGTCAGGCACTTCTCATAACAAAGACAAAAGCAGCAGAGGCAGAAGGAAATGCCATAAAAATTTCCGCAGAAGCAGAAAAAGAAGCTGCCCGTCTCCGTGGGCAGGGGGTGGCATTGTTCCGGGAAGAAGTAGCCAGAGGTATGACGGAAGC
>DASXNJ010000118.1:0-7204 GCA_036495145.1 Puia sp. | reverse complement strand
AACCATCCGCTTTTTTTATTACCAATAGTTTATCTTTAGGCCTTAAAAAAATCAGCATATGTTCAGTCATTTTTTGCAATGTTTATTCCTGTTGTCTGCACCGGGCGGTTCTGAGTGGATACTGATTATACTTGCGGTGTTAATTTTATTTGGCGGAAGAAAAATTCCCGAATTCATGAAGGGACTTGGCCGTGGAATGCGTGAATTCAACGACGCCAAGAATAATGTGAAAAAGGAATTTGAAGATGGCCTGAATGAAACACCCAAATCTAATACAACTTCTTCCACAACAACCACCACTAACCAACCATAGGAATCGACATCCCCGGATGACAGGTCCACATTATCGTTGTTTTCTTTTACTTCCATATTTGATTACCAGGAGGCCCTGAACGAAGGCTCCTTGTCCTGCCGGGATGCCGTATTGTTTTACCTCGAAAGGATCAAAAGGCTCTCACATCTCAATGCGTTTGTACAGGTATATGAAAAAGAATCCCTGGCAACTGCCGATCAGCTGGATATCGAAAGACTCAAAGGGAATAAGACCGGTCGCCTGCACGGAGTTGTAATTGGTATCAAGGATGTCATTTGTTTTAAGGACCACCCTCTAACTGCCGGGTCACATATCCTTGACGGATTTAAGTCACTGTATCATGCAACGGCCGTTGAAAGACTGCTCGACGAAGGTGCTATTATTATCGGACACCTGAATTGCGATGAATTTGCCATGGGCTCCAGTAATGAAAATGCACCGGTTTACGGTAGAGTTCAGAATGCCCTGGACCCTGAGAAAGTATCGGGAGGATCTTCCGGCGGCTCAGCAGTAGCAGTCCAGGCTTCATTATGTATGCTATCCCTGGGCAGCGATACTGGTGGCTCTATACGCCAGCCTGCAGACTTTTGCGGGATAATCGGCCTGAAACCAACCTATGGGCGAATCTCCCGTTACGGGTTGATTGCCTATGCTTCATCCTTTGATCAGATTGGAATTTTTGGAAGAAATATAGCCGATATTGCTGTTTTACTGGAAGTTATATCCGGTTTCGATCCACGGGATGCCACTTCTTCCACACAACCCGTTCCGGGTTACGCGGAAGGCTTAGGGCTTAAGGCTCAAGGCTCAAGGCTTAAAGCCGAAGGCATGAGGCAGGAAGCAGGAGGCATGATGCTGGATGTAGGAACAACGGTCAATAGTCAACGGTCAACGTTTAACGATCAACTGTCAACTGCCAACTGCCAACTGTCAACTAAATACCGCATTGCCGTCCTCAAAGAGACGCTGAGCCACCCTTCTCTGGATCCTGAAATAAGAGAAAAAATAACCCATTTTCTGGAAGATCTCCGGTTAAAGGGTCATGAAGTGGTGGAAATTTCCTTCGATCTTCTGGATTATATAGTTCCTGCCTATTATATATTGACAACCGCTGAAGCCTCTTCCAACCTCTCCCGCTTCGATGGTGTACGATATGGCCACCGCACAACCGATAAAGAGGCAGGATTTCCGGGATTTTACCTTAAAACCCGATCTGAGGGTTTCGGAAAAGAAGTAAAACGGAGGATCCTCCTGGGAACCTTTGTACTCAGCGCGGGCTATTATGAGGCATATTTTAGCCGGGCCCAAAAAGTACGCAAAATTTTAACAGAGCGTACTAAGCTGATTTTCAATGAATTTGACCTAATACTCAGTCCTACAGTACCTACCACGGCTTTTAAGACGGGTGAAAAATCTTCAGACCCGGTAGCCATGTATCTCGCTGATTTATATACAGTTTACGCCAACCTCGTCGGAATTCCCGGCATTTCATTACCCATTTTTACCCACACAAACGGCATGCCTTTTGGAGTTCAGGCTATGACAAACCAGTTTCGTGAATTATATTTACTACAGTTCTCCAACGAACTCATGAAGCAATATAAGTCCTACGAGATTCCGACTTTATGAAAACCGGATACTTTCTGACCACTTTCCGGTAACTATCAATCCGCGATCCATCCCTTGAAAAATTTATGACCGGATTTCCCGAATCATAAATCTTTAAGCATTAAAAGATGAAAAGACTTTTATTGTTGGGCGTCGCATTGATTCTGACCCTGAACGTTACTCACGCAAATGCTCTGAAAGTTGACAAAACTTTTGTTTCTCTCTACATGCCGATCGATACCAGCAATGTCAAAAATGGCTTTAACAGCCTTTTTCTGGCATCTGTGAACGGAACCAATGGTGCCAGGCTAAATCCCCGTGCGATCAGTTTTGTTCAGGATTTCATGATCCGGAACCAGGAGGAACTGGACGATATGAAATCCTGGGGCCGTCCTTATTTTAACCTGATCGATGGCATTCTGGCCCAGTACGGATTGCCCGTGCAATTAAAATATCTGGCCGTTATCGAGTCAAACCTCAAACCAACCGCACTTTCTCCCGTTGGCGCCGCCGGACCCTGGCAGCTGATGCCAGCAACCGCCCGTTTATTAGGACTTAAAGTGACACGTAAAGTGGATGAAAGAAAAAACTATTACAAGAGCACCCAGGCAGCCGCTATTTATCTGCGTGACTTATATAACGAACTGGGTGACTGGCTGCTGGTGATTGCCGCCTACAACGGCGGTACAGGCAATGTGTACAAGGCAATGAAAAAAAGCCATAGCAAGGACTTTTGGGATCTTCAGTATTACCTGCCGACGGAGTCCAGGATTCACGTAAAGAAATTCATCGGCACCCAATATACTTTCGAAGGACAGGGCAGTGTCACCACCCTGACCAAAGACGAAGCCACAGACCAACTTTCCGGTTCATCGATGTATGTCTTCGCGCGGAAAATAAACAAGGAAGAATCGAATAGTGCCGTCACTCTAAATGTTTCAGGAAAATATATTTCGACGGTCATTTCAAAATATATTCTGATGGATCCGGTTGAATTCAATCGTTATAATCCGGACTTTGACAAAGTGATGTCAAGTGCCAACAATAGTTATGATTTGAAATTACCCTCTGATAAAATGGATCTTTTTGTTTCCAATAAATATCAGATATTGAATGAATCGGTTCAGCATTTGCTTGCAACCGATGAATCGATAAGCGAAGTTAAAATGGTTGCTAATAAATAATTCCGTCAGGTATATTTATAACCCGTTACATTTCGGTGTAACGGGTTTTTTATTATGTTTTCAAAAGCGGCTACTTTCAGTAAACATTCTTCGTATTCTTTTTCAGGGTCGCTGTTAAACGTAATTCCCGAACCCGCAAAATAAGCCAGGTACTGGCTGGTTCGATTATAAAGCATGCTCCGGATCACCACATTGAAATCAAAATCCTGATTCGGTTTTACATAGCCTAACGCTCCGGAAAATAATCCGCGTTTTGATTTCTCATACTGTTCTATCAGTTCAAGCACACGCTTTTTGGGAGCACCTGTCATGGATCCCATGGGAAATGTCCGGGCGACCATATCTGTCCAGTACAAATCCCGTCTTGGCTTTCCCTTGATGGTAGAAATCATCTGATGCACCTGTGGAAAACTATAAATTCCAAATAACTCCGAAACAAAAACAGTATCTGTTTCACAGATCCTGGCAAGATCATTGCGAACCAGGTCAACGACCATCACATTTTCTGCCCTGTCTTTCTCGCTGGCGGCCAGTGTGGATTTGAGCAATTCGTCATTTACCGGATTTTCAAGATCCCTGGCAGCCGTTCCCTTTATGGGCTGTGATAAAATATGATCGCCCTTTCTTTTTAAGTACCGCTCCGGGCTGGCGCAAAGCAGAAAATGATCGTCTACTGAATAGTAGGCGGAAAAGGGGCTCGGTGAAATATTCGCCAAAGCCTGGTATAACTCCAGTGGATCCGGATTAGCCGACTCAACAAAAAATTCCTGGCAATAATTTATTTCATAACAGTCACCACGTAAGATGTGCTGACGAAGTTTACCGATCACGCGTATGTACTCCTCTCTCGACATCCGGTTCTGAATGCTCAGAGGTAGCGAAATATTTCTTTTCGGATTAGATTCGGCTTTTTCGATTTCATTCCAAATCTCATGATGATGGCTCCCTACGAGGCCAATCTGAATCTCCCCATGAGAAATAAGCAAAATTATTTCCGGAACGAAAAAGAACAGATCAGGAAATAAAATCTGATCAGGCAGTAGAGAGGAAACATTTTCCGTTTCCGATTTCATATCGAATGAAAAATGTCCAAACAGCCAGTCCTCCTGTTCCTGCGAAAAAACTTTCAGTTTTTCAAACGCACCGCCGGCCATGGATTGCAACCTGGCGCGTTCGCCGACGGCTACCAGGCATTCGTAATGATGTTCAGGTGAAGAATATAACTGGTTGTCTAAAAAAGTAAAAGTTTTAAACCGGGATGACCAGTTTAATATCTGTTGTTTTACAATATGAAGATCAGAAAAAGGAAAAGAAACAAATTGGCGTTTGGCCATGCCTGTTAGTTCCTGCCCGCTGGTAGGCTATTAGAAATCTTCTTCTTCTTCATCGAACCCATTGTCGTTGAAGAGATCCATATTTTTGAATTCGTCGTCCAATCCCAATTCATCATCGTCTGCCTTGGCTGTTTTTTTCCCGCCAGGAGCAGCTTTTTTGGTTTTGGATTTCGGAACATCAAATTCATCGAAGTCAGGGTCCCATTCCTCATCTTCTTCTACCTTATCCCATTCATCTACTTCATCTTCACCTTCCTCTTCATCATCATCGTCTTCTTCATCCGACGATTTCTTTGTTTTGGATGTAGTAGCCTTGGTGCCTTTCTTAGCAGTGGTTTTAGGAGTGTCTATTTCTTCATCTTCCACCTCATCATCATCTTCTTCTTTCGCTTTTTTAGAAGAAGGTTTCGCAGTAGGTTTCGAAGAAGCAGGTCCGGATTTTTTTGAATCCTTATTCTCCTTATCAGATTTTGGTGCCATATTCCAATAAGATTAGATTGTAAAATTTCAGCGAAGTTTTTAAACCTCCAAATTTTTTTAGAAAGAATTTACGATTCGGGCGGCCATCTATTGTTTTTCTATCAATTGATCCCTTCCCGGCCCGTTTGAAATATATGAAACATTAACTTTCAGATAGCTATCTATAAAAGAAATATATATTTTCATTTCTTCAGGCAGCGCCTGAAAGTCTTTTATTGTCGTAATATCCTTTTTCCAGCCTTCAAAACTCGTAAGCGCCGGTTCTATAGGATGTTGCAGCATCTGAAACGGCACTTCTTCGGTTTCCTTTCCGTCAATCCTGTATTTAGTGCACATATTCAGTTTTTCAAAATCATCCAGCACATCGGCCTTGGTCATTACCAGTTTGGTAACACCATTAATCATACAGGCATAGCGCAGAGCGACCAGATCAATCCAGCCACAACGTCTGGGCCTTCCTGTCGTCGCTCCAAATTCGCTTCCTGCTTTTCGAAGTCTGTCACCGGTTTCATTTTCCAGCTCTGTCGGAAAGGGACCACTTCCCACGCGCGTGCAGTAAGCTTTTGTGACCCCGATCACTTCCCGGATATGTTGCGGCGCCACGCCAAGTCCTGTGCACACACCGGCAGAAATGGTATTGGATGAAGTGACAAACGGAAAAGTTCCAAAATCTACATCCAGCATACTACCCTGGGCTCCTTCGGCAAGTACTTTTTTGCCCTGACTGAGTTTTTCGTTTATAAAATATTCGCCGGCTACAATTTTAAAAGTGCGCATAAAATCAAGCGCTTCAAAAAATTCCTCCTCCATAGCAGAGACGTCTTCTTCGAAATGCAGGCCATCGAGAAGCTTCTGGTGTTTTTGACGCAGGCTGGCATAATGTGACTTGAAATTCTTGTCGAGCAGATCACCGACACGCAAACCGTTTCGTCCTGTCTTATCCATGTAGGCAGGTCCGATGCCTTTCAGCGTGGATCCGATTTTTTCGTTACCCTTTGAAATTTCAGAAGCCTTGTCCAGCGCCCGGTGGGTTGGCAGAATGATATGCGTGCGCTGAGCTATAAAAAGATTCTTGTAATAATCTACACCAAAAGATTTTACCGTTTCGCATTCCCTTTTGAAAGTTACCGGATCGAGTACCACGCCATTACCGATCAGGTTGATGGCGTGTTCGTGAAAAATACCGGATGGTATTTGATGCAGAACAACTTTTTTGTCATTCACATATAAAGTATGACCTGCGTTGGGACCACCCTGAAAACGCGCGATCATATCATATCGGGGAGCGAAATAATCTACAATTTTACCCTTTCCTTCATCACCCCATTGCAATCCTAAAATAACATCGATCATCCGTGCAATTTTTAAGCAGCGGCAAAAGTAATGGTTAATTATTAATGATTAATTATTAACGATTCACCATTTATCCGCATAAAATAAAATAAATCCGTTAATAATTAATACTTAATAATTAGACTTCTGTGTCAAACCGGTCGACCGAATGGATTCCGTTCAATTGTTTCAGGCGCTTCACCAGTTCTTCAAGCTCTTCTTTGTCATGTACATACACTTTGATGCTGCCTTCAAATAATCCCTCCTTTGCTTCAACGGTCAGGGCGTTAATATTGATGCGGAGTTCGCCTGAAATGAGGTTTGTAATTTTATTAATGACGCCGACATCATCCAGTCCGATAATACGTACGCCGGTGAGGAATGAAATTTCCTTATTTTTTGCCCATTTTGTTTTCACCACCCGATGACCATAGTTTGAAAGCAAACGGGTGGCATTCGGACAATTTGTACGGTGTATGGTAAGGCCCTTGCCGGTTGTAACGAATCCGAATACGTCGTCGCCAGGAATCGGCTTACAACAATTCGCGAGCGTATAAACAATTTTGTCGCTGCTTTCGCCGAAGATGATGAGCTCGGTATCTTTTCGCTGATTCGGCGTGAAACTGACTTCGGGTTTTGTTTCGATTTGCGGCTTGGGCGGTTTAGGTGGTTCGAGCCGGTCACCGAGCAGATGAAATTCTTTGAGCTCTTTCAGGTCGATCGTTTTCACAGCCACCTGATAAAAAAAATCGAGCGCAGAATTCAGTTTGTAAAAATTGACGAGGGTATCCGTGTTGTAATTATTATAAGCGGCGCCAAAGTTTTCCAGTTTTTTCTGAACCATGTATTTGCCTTCGTCTGCGATGTGGCGTTTCTCTTCTTTGAGCGCATCCTTCACTTTACTCTTAGCCTTGGCGGTAACTACATAATTGATCCAGTCTTCGGTGGGCTTT
>DASXNJ010000117.1:0-3174 GCA_036495145.1 Puia sp. | reverse complement strand
GCTTTTTCGAATTGCCCTGCCTTTACATATCCTTTCATGGCATATCCGATCAATCGAAAAGACTGGTCACGGACAAATCCAAAAAAGTTTTTCTCCCGGAGAAGATTAAAAATATTGGCCTTATCGATCTTATCGTAATATTCTGCCATTTCATCCAGTCTGCCGGAATCCTGCGCTTCCTTTCCCAGGTAGAGGTACAGCCAGTTTAAATCAATCAAATTGCTGAGCTTTCTTTTTGCGAGTGTCTGTTCAAGATTTTTGAGCACGACATATCGGGGGTTTTCAACCATAAAAGAAGCCCGGCTAATCGACACCGTGTTGTAATCGCTGATCCAGGTAGCCAGGAAATTCAATTCGTCATGACCAGAGTAAAATGAGTCAACCAGCTGATGTTGTTCAATATAATTTAAAAAAGCATCGCCGAAAAAATAGAAGAAGTAAGTCCTTGGTTCAGACGGATGGAAGGGTGTTACCATGTCAGGATAAATAAAAAGGTATTTACGCGGCTTCAGACCGGCGTCAATAGCATTCTCAACGATTTGGATCGACGTATTCAGATAGGCCTGACTTGTATTGCGATATAGGGAAAGAGCCTTATCAAAATATGCATTCTCATCCATATCGCCGCTTTCCGCCGGCTCTTTGTTCAATGATTTCAAGATGCCTTCGTCTTTATACGACAGTGCCAGCAAAAAATTCTTCTGATCCCCAGCCGCTGCAAATCTCTCAACTGTTTCCCTGTATTTTTTAAAATAAAGGCCGAGCTGTTTCCTGCCTGGATATTTGATATTCAGGTTGATGGTTTCGTCCTGGAAAAAAAAGAGGCGAAAGGTACTTGTTGTCTCGAGGCTGTGCAGGGTTCTTGCAATCATCCTTTCATAAAATTCAACAGATGTTATTTTCTTTCTGGCAGAATACCCGTCAACGAAAATATCCAGGCCATTCATATTACCATACCGGAAATAAACTGCTGCGATATTGGTCGCATTGTCACCACCGGAAGCATAGTCGCCCTGAAAATTATTCTGACTGTTTGCAAGCAGGGTATCCATGCATTGCAGAGCTTTTGCACTGTTCCCTGTGGCTGCGTATACATAAGCCAGCTGCTGATAAAGTCCGTTATGTTTGAAACCATAATTCTGCACTTCGGAGCCACTCAGCATCAATTTATCGCGTCCGTAATTATCTTTTAACCAGTCGGACTTTAATCCTCCCTGGAAAGGAGAGAGTATATTCAGAAGCTGTGTTAATTCTTCATTGTTAAAACCCTGATAATTGATGGTATAAGTGAGTGCACGATTTAAATTTCCGATATCATGAAAATTTACGGGTTGTTTGTCTAAAATATTTTTTACCCAAAGGCGGCTGCGAAGCACATTATTATGGCGCCAGTTTGCATGCTCCGGGTCCGGACGATAGAAATCTGCCATGTCCAGGTTCTGGCCGTACATATTGATTTCATTCAATACGGAAGAAAGTAATCGGGGGTTATCGACCGGCACCGGGAATGAAGCAAGCAGACTATCGGTAACAAAAAGTACCCGGGATATCTGTTCTTTTGGCTCATCCTTTCCCTGGTAAATTAAGAGGGATGCAAGACTGTTCAACAATTTGATCCGTTGAACCGAATCGGGTATGGATCTGACCAGTTCATCAATGGTCGTTTGCCCTGTTTTTAATTCTTCTGTTATTAAATAGGAAATACTGGCGTGGTCAGTTTTGGGATTGGCTGCCAGTTTCATGGTCTGCTCATGAATGGAATTCAGTACATAACTATTCTGTTTTCGGAAATAGCCGCGGATCGTAAACGAACTCAGCACCACGAGTGCAAGAATACCCAGCAAAACAGCGATTCTTTTAGGACCATAGCGCATGATGCTGCGCGTTATTACATGCTTTGCTGCACTTTTTTTAAGAAACGCACGGGAATTGTTCAGGATCTCGCCGGCATGCTGCAATTTGGTTTCGCTATTCGTTTCTTCCGGCAAATAACGCGCGATCCACCACGCATTGGGCCTTGCTTTGTTGTACCAGTTTTCAAAATAAGTGAGTGGGCCGATGGAGAGCAGGAAATTATTTGATTTGCCACTGTTTACCCAGCGGTCCAGTTGTTTTTCAAAATCGAGCGAAACAGAATGACTGTCATATTCTTCCTTTGCCCACTGTCCGAGATACTGCCAGTTTCTGATCAGGCTTTCGTGCGTAATATCGAGCACCGTATCCGCCTCAAGGGTGCTGCCTGATGCGTCATCTTCATTGATAAACGGGTTGATAAATGTATTGGCTGGCTCTCTGAAAATATTCAGAATGGTTCCCACCGTTTCATGATCAAATGCAGGGGTTCCAAGGATGTATGTAATTTCCTGCAGCGTCATCCGGTTACGAACAGCACGACTCTGGTCGATTTTGGTGAGACAGGTAAAAGCTGTACGTATGATCGTTTTTGCATCTGAGTCAGAAATGGTTTTCCCTGTTTTTGCCTGATAATATCCGGCAGATTGTTCGTATAACTTATTGGTATGCGTGTCCAGCACATTCTGCAGGTTCGGCGCGTGATAGCAGGCTTTTATTTCAACCGGCAGGGAACTAAACCATTCATTATATCTCTGTACCTGTTCTTCAGGCAATTCGTTCACGCTCATTCCACCGACCATCGCATAATGCAGCAGATCCATTTCTTCATTACCACTGTCAGCGGCTATCCAGATTTGTTTCAGCGCGTGCTGAAGAATCGGTAACTGATCCACGCCCTCCGTCAGATCCTGAATCAGGCGTTCTGTCAGTCGTCGGGCAATCCGGTTACCGCTCAGCGTGGCGGGTTCTTCTATCACCTGCTGTAATTGTGATCGATTGAGACGGGGAACAAAGAATTGAGAAAAGCCAATGTATTCCGGTAAACCGCGGAAGGCTGCACATTGCCCGATATAGTCGGAGCGCATCGTGAATATTACATAAATGGGAATATCTTCATCCAGTGCAATGCGTGCGGTCTCCAGTAAAAGATTCAGCACCAGATTTGCATCCCGTGAAGGTGCACCATGCTGATAATTTTCCGGATTGGTGAAAAATTCCTCGAACTGATCGACCAGTATGATCAGATTGGCAGCTTCTCTTTTGATGGCTGCCTTTCCTTTATCGTCCGCCGCGATCCACGCAGAAGACCGTGTATCGGCA
>DASXNJ010000116.1:0-3454 GCA_036495145.1 Puia sp. | reverse complement strand
GTCAGGCTGTTTTTTCAGGACTGTTGCCACTTTACCCAGAACTTCCTTTGCCCTTGGAGTAATATCATAACTCCCGCTTTTAAATAATAGTTTGTCGGATATGTCAATAAAAACGACGCCTTTATCCACTTTAATATTGATATCCTCATCTGCCATATTGCCAATGGCTCCTTTAAGGTTCATCACCAGCGCCATATTCAATGAGTCCTTTCTTTGCATTTCTCTTTGCAAATCCATAATGTAGTTGTCTTTCGCTCCGATATTTTCCAGTGATTTTCTGATGCTTTCAGCCTGTGTGCCGGAGATCACCGAAAGATCCTGTAATTGTTTTAATGCCTGATTATTATTTTGTTTCAAAAGGGCATTTTGATCCTGCAGGGTGGAAATCCTTTTATCTTTTGCACTGGTCGAATCTTTACAGATATTCAGATCGGACTGTAAATTCGTATTGATTCCGGTCAGTGAATCCCGGACATGCCGGGCCTGATTTTGCGCGAGTTCAAATTTTTTGTTGCTGACACAGGAAAATAAAAGCAACGCGGAAATAATAAAAACAAAGATTTTTGGGTATCTCATGATTAAAAGATTTGAGGCAAAATTAATGCATCGGTGCCGCATCAAGATTATCTCACAAAACTTTTCAGGAAATCAATATTTTCCTGTTTTCCATTGTTCAGCAGATTCTGACTATAATCAGTAAAAAACCGATGGGATTCCAGCAGCTGGATGGATTTGTTTACTTATTTTCTATATGTGACGCAGATTGTGATATTTTAAAAAAGACAGGTTTCGCCGGGAAAATAGTTCCGTCGCGAAAATTTTAATTCTGTTCAGGACTTTTTCCATTCAAATCGTGACCGCGTAAAGAATGTTTATTTTGAGAATACCAATATCTGAAAAGTCCCGGGAATGACTGGAGGTCTCTGTCCCGGCACCTCTTTTCCAAATTCGGCTGCCGGCAGAAATACTTTATGTGTTGATGGCTCGTTGATAATCGTTCTGGCTGATTTTTTAGTCTTGATATTGTCAATGATTTTACATCTTCCCCGGGCATCTTCTTCCGCAATCGACAGTATACCTGTGCCACAGGATGCAAATACATATTTGTATTTTTCATCGAAGGCAACTCCGTCGCAACCGTCACCGATGGGCAAACGGTTTATCACGTCACCATTGGTATAGTCAACCACAAGCAGCTGTTTATCACAACCCGCAAACAGTCTCTTTGTTTTTAAATCGATCGCCAGGCCGGTTGGACCTTCCGCCGGTGCAAGCGTCCAGGTATTCAATACTTTTCCTGCAATGATGTCAACCTCGCTGATCGAATTTTTGTCTTCAATATTTACAAAAACTTTACCTGCCTCATCGCTGACAGCTGTTTCGGGCTTCCCTGAAAGCGCGATCGTTGAAACAACGGTATCGGTTTGCGGATCCACCAGACTCAGATTATTGCTGCGACCGTTGCATGTAATGATTTTTTTGGAAAAAGGTTCATACATGATGGCATCCGGATTCTGATCAACCGGTATCTGCTTTAGAATCGCATTGGTTTTCAAATCAAACACGGTAATGGAATTCAATCTGCCACAACTGACATATCCTTTGTTCATGTCAGGAATGAATGCAATACCGTGCACTCCGGTAGTGCCTGGGATATATCCCAGCGAATCTCCGTTGGAAGCATCCAGAATATTTACCTGCGTACCATGCGATACATATAATTTATGATCATTTACGGCGATATAATCCCAACCGCCACCACTGGCGATTTTAAATGTATTGGTGAGCTTATACCCGCTGGCATTTTGTGCAGAACCAGCTACGGGATAACTGAAAAGGATAATGGCAGCTATGACCCTGTTTATGTATTTCATGGTATTCATTGTTCAAAAATAAAGGCTAAATCTGTGGCAATTCTGTAGTTTGAACCGGACGATTCTTAAATAAAATACGCAGCATAGCAGGTAAAATGATAAGCAGAATCGGCAGCGCAAAAACAAATCCTCCAATCACTGCAATCGCAAGGGGCTGATGCAACTGTGCACCGGTTCCAAGACCCAAAGCCAGTGGTAACAAAGCAATAATGGCGCCAATGGCAGTCATCAGTTTCGGCCTTAATCGTGTGGAAATGGCATATACCACAGAGTCATCCACCGATCTTTCTTTCAGCGAATCCCGGAACTGCAGAAAAGTAAAAATGGCATTCTCTCCGATAATACCGACGATCATGATCAGGCCGGTATAACTGCCGACGTTTAATGGAGTGCCGGTTAAGTATAAAGCCAGATAACTTCCTGAAATACCCAAAATGGCCAGGAGAATGATCAATAGGGCAACGCTGAAGTCTTTAAACAGGAAAAGAATAACGGCAAAAACGAGTAAGCTGGATGCCAGTAGGATAAATAATAATTCTTTGAATGACTGCTGTTGTTCAGCATATGCACCACCGTACTCGATATGGTATCCCTGTGGCAGGGATATGCCGGCGGCAACTTTTTGTTTTATTTCAACCATCGTACTTCCCAGATCGCGATTTTCAAGTCTCGAGGTGACTTCACCCATTGCCTGCAGGTTTTCTCTCTTGATTTCTGCATCTCCCTCATTTACCTGTACGGTCGCCAGTTCACTGATGGCTTTTAATTTTCCCGATGGTAAAAAAATCTGTAACCGGTTCAGCTGATCAACAGAATGATTTTTATATCCGGAATCAATGATACGGATAGAAGGGGTTTGCTCTTTTTCGAAGATGGTACCAACCACATTCCCCTGCTGGTTGGTCTGGATTTGATATTGAAGGGAAGCCGGAGTGATTCCATATTGGGATAACCTGTCAAATTTTGGAATAACATTTACAGAGGGTCCGGCAATTACCACACCGTCAAAAACATCCGCCGTTCCCGGCACTTTATTTATTATTTCAGCAACCTGCGCAGAGAGCGTTTTCAGGGTGCCGGCATCATTCCCAAAAATTTTTATGGATACTGGCTGAACAGATGTCATCAGGTCACCCAGCATGTCGCCGATCACCTGACCAAAATCCACCCTGAGGGCAGGCTGAGTCAATTCGAATTTTTTCCTGATGTCCGCAATCACTTCGTCGGTGGTGCGACTACGGTTTTTCGTAAGTTGAATCACATAATCGCCCGTGTTTGGTTCTGTAATAAAGAATCCTAATTGCGTTCCGGTTCTTCGGGAATATCCGGATACTTCCGGTACCTCCACGATTAATTTCTCAACCTGCCGGAGCATCCGGTCCGTTTCTTCGAGCGAGGTCCCGGGTGGCGAGGCGTAATCCAGAACGATACTTCCCTCATCCATTTCCGGCAGAAATCCTGTTTGGAGTTTTGGCAGTATAATCACGATGGTCACTATCATGCCCGCTACGAGTGAGAGGGCCACCAATGGCCTGTGGATCAGAACGGCCACCCAGCGTTTGTTCCGGACATGTACGGGC
>DASXNJ010000115.1:0-2867 GCA_036495145.1 Puia sp. | reverse complement strand
GTTAATGGTTTGAAAAGGTTCATCCTGAAATTAGAGCCGGCATGAATTGAGGGGTAACTCAAATATTGTATAAATTGCCAGCTGGCAAAAATAAGGAAGTCCAAAAATTTATAGATGAAAAGAGAGCGGAGAATTTATTATGCATTGATTTTGTTGCTGGTTAGTTTTTTCTCCTCATTTCATTCGGCGCCGGCACAATCAAATATATATAACGCGCATGGCTGGCAAATGAAGGATTACCGGACAGATAGTGTATTCGGAGCCGGAATAAATCGGGCGTATGCAGAATTGTTGAAAGGTAAAACAGCCCACCCGGTAATTGTTGCGGTAATCGATATGGGTGTGGATACAGCGCAGGAAGATCTGGTTGGGCATATCTGGACAAATTCAAAAGAGATACCCGGAAATGGTATTGACGATGACCATAACGGATATGTGGATGATATACATGGATGGAATTTCCTTGGAGGTAAAAACGGCCGGAATATTACCATTGAAAGTTATGAATCGTATCGGGAATATTACCGTCTCCGTCTGGATTCTGACTGGATGGACAATGGGGATATCACAGAAAAAAAACTTTATCGGGAAAAAGTAAAAAAATATTTTCTACGGGATTCAACAATGCAGGCCCAGTCGGTCTTTAGGTTAACACAGGTAATCCCGCAAATGAGATCGGCCGACAGCATTCTGAGATCAAATCTTAAAAAGGACTCCATTTTTGTTCATGATGTGGCGGAATATCAGCCATCGGATTCAGCCTTTGGCCTTGTGAAAAAAAATACGTTGATGTATTTTAATAAATACGGAATATCACCAGACATGTCTCTGGGCAGTTTTATCCTGGAAGCGGAAAAATATTTACAAAGTGCACAGATAAAATTGGCTGACTATACAAATGATCCGAATGCGAAGCGGAGGGAAATTGTGGGTGACGATTTTAATGATATCAATGATAGAAATTATGGCAATAATAATGTATCGGCAGGATATCCATCTCATGGGACTCATGTAGCTGGCATCATTGCTGCCTCACGCGGCAATGGAAAAGGCATGGATGGCGTCGATGAGCATGTATTCATAATGGCGATCCGCGCCGTACCCGATGGAGACGAAAGAGACAAAGATGTTGCCCTCGCTATCCGCTACGCCGTCGATAATGGCGCACGGATTGTAAATATGAGTTTTGGTAAATATTTTTCACCGGGGAAAAAATGGATTGACGATGCCATTCAGTATGCTGCCGATCATGATGTGTTACTGGTGCATGCAGCGGGAAATGAATCCAGAAATATTGACTCGATATCTCATTATCCGGTGCCGGAATACAATAACGGCGGAAAAAATTCCTGTTGTTTTATTACCATTGGGGCAAATGCGGGTGGCCCTGACAGTTTAGTGCTTGCCCGATTTTCCAATTATGGGAAAAAAGAGGTTGATCTGTTTGCACCGGGAGTGAAAATTTATTCTACACTGCCCGGAAATCAGTATGCTACTTATAGCGGCACCAGTATGGCAGCTCCGATGGTTGCGGGAATTGCGGCATTATTGCTCGAGTATTATCCGCAATTAAGCGCCCGGCAGCTTAAATATATTCTCATGAAATCTGCAATGAAATTGCCGGAGAATCAGGTTAAATGGGCTGCTACGGGCTCCACAATTGATTTTAATCAGCTTTCCGTAACCGGCGGTATCGTGAATGCGTATGACGCATTACAGCTGGCAGCATCGATGAAGGGAGAGCGCAAGAATCTTAAAAAAACCAAAATCAGGGGTATCTCCAAGGACTGAAATAGTCTTACGGTACAATTTTATTCAGCGCCGTATCGTTAATATTTGGTTCAAACCTTAGAAAACCTAAAATCTGATCCCTATGTTCCCAAAAATTGACAATCAGCAGGACCGCCTGGCTGAGATCTTTCGTCAAACGGATAACCAGATTATCCAGGAAAGTAAAGTTGCATTTTTAAAAATTCAAAGCTGGCAGTTTGCAGTGCGTACTCCGGAAATTGGTGCGACCTACCTGCGCGAAGCAGCTTCGATGATAACCCAGTCACTTCTTTCTTTTGTACCAAACAGCTTTGTACTCAGCGAAGAAGGATACTATGTGAATCCACTGGAAAATTAATCAGGAGAAACTGACACATTCCTTCAGCTCTTTTTCCGTATATGCCAGGTTATATTGTTTTAATACATCTTCCGGCACACCGTTCCATTGAAACGGAGCATTGCCGATATAACCAATATCTTTTACTCCGATCTCTGATGTATAGAATCCCGTTGCAACCAGATTGCGCATCAGATTAAAAAAAGCAACGCCCTGTCTCATTTCCGGTTTTGCCTTTTTGGGCCAGGCAATATCATCTACCATCTCTTTTTGCCGTTCATGTTCGCAATCCTTAAACGATTTACCAAAACGATTAAGGCATTGCACATCCAGCCAGCGCAAGCCTCCACGCAGGGGTGTTTGATATTCCGGTTTATCTTTCACAATAAACTCTATAAAGGACGGCACCCGGGCATCTGAAGCACTTCCACTGATTTCGTCCTTCGGAATGATAATATCTCCTAAAAGGGTGATGGTTGACATTTCATCTGCCGTAAAAAAAGAAGGTTCCGCATTCAACATTTTTTCGTGCGCTAATTCTTCCTTCATGCGGTTAATTCCTGAAACGATGGCATCCTTGTCCGATGCCACAGGCGCCAGGGGACTATTTTCATGTGTATTACATGCTTCCGCCAACGCACCAATCGAAATGCCTCCGATAACCAGGGTCTTGATCGATTTTCGTCTGTCCATAACCGTTATGTTAAATGTTTTGCTTTTTAAACTGATCAACAATATATTCGCTCGTTCTCATGGAAAG
>DASXNJ010000114.1:0-6270 GCA_036495145.1 Puia sp. | reverse complement strand
TTCAAAATAGCGCCAGTTCGCATGCACAGTTGGAACAAATGGATTTAGGGGATGAAGCACAAGTGATAACCCACAGGCAAACCAGCCGGACCCCTCAATTTTTAATTGCGTTCGCATGGCATCCGAAACAGATCCATAAACAACGGATGTATTAACGCCTCCTTTTTCAAACACCCTGCCGTTTTCGATAATCCTCGACTTGCCGCCCCCGCCGTTTTCAAGTCTCTGCCAACGGTCCTCAACAAAATGACCGGCGCCATCCGTTTTTTCCAATACTTCGCAAATCGTATTCTGTAAATCATCTATAAACTGAATCCAGCGCTCACGCAGTGAGACCTGATGATTTTGATATTTGATATTATCATTCATTCCTACAAGGATGAAAAAGCTTTTTCACGGTTTTTATAACGGTGATTTTTAACAGTGTCCACAAACAGTTTTGCATGATCCACGGGAACATGAGGAAGTATGCCATGGCCCAAATTTGCGATATGTCGCCCGGCACCGAATCCGTTTAACATCCTGATCACCGTTTTTTTTAATTCTGGTAAAGGACTAAGCAGGCGGGCGGGATCCAGGTTTCCCTGGAGCGTAACAGCCTGTCCTGCCATTTTCCTGGCCGTTTCCGGACGTATACACCAGTCAAGTCCGATTCCGGCGGTACCTGTGGCAGCTATTTCATGAATAGAAGCCCATGCACCTTTTGCAAACAAAATGGTCAGAACTTCATCTTTCAGGGCATGAATGATCTGACGCATATACTGTAATGAAAAAATTTCGAAATCATCCGGGCTAAGCAAACCTCCCCAGGAATCAAACAACTGAATAACATCCGCTCCTGCTTTTACCTGCAATTTCAGATAGGCAATCGTCGTGTCTGTAATCATTTGCAACAACCGGTGCGCCAGTTCGGGCTGGGTGTAACAAAAAGTTTTTACAGCGTCAAAAGTTTTCGATCCTTTCCCTTCAATCATATAACAAAGAAGGGTCCAGGGCGCGCCGGCAAAACCGATTAATGGAACGCGGTTATTTAATTCCTTTTTTGTCAATCGGATCGCTTCATACACATATTCCAGGGCTTCTTCCGCATCGGGCACACGTATTCGGTTCATATCTGCAATACTTCTGACAGGATCAGGCAACACCGGCCCCTTATTTTCTATCAGCTGCACTTCCAGCCCCATGGCTTGTAATACAACCAAAATATCGGAGAAAACAATGGCAGCATCTACTCCGATCTGATCCACGGGTTGCAATGTGATGGCCGCGGCAAGCTCGGGCGTCTGCACACGGGTAAAAAAATCAAATTTATCGCGCAATACGCGATAGTCCGGGAGATACCGCCCGGCTTGCCGCATCATCCATACAGGTGTTCTGTCTGTGTCTTCTCCGCGAAGGGCCTTGATGATTAAATCGTTTTTAAGCATATTAAATGATAGGATGGGACGCGGCATAATCTAATGCCATATTAACAACATAAGTCTTGTCTGCCTCCGGGGAAATAATAACCGGATGCTCAGTTTTTTGTTTGAGTGCCGCTGCGGTGGTGGTTCCCATTGCGATGACAGTTGTATCGGACGAAATTTCATTCATCGAAAAAAAACTATTGACGGCCGTCGGACTGAAAAATAATATGATCTCCGGCTGCTCCATCAGTTTCACGGGTTTCTGAAGGGTATTGTAGACGATCAGTTCATTTAACTCTATTCCATTATTTCTTAAATTATCCGGTAAAATATCAAGTCGCTGATCACCGCAGAAAAATAATGCTTCCCGAACTCCTTCCGATATCATAAGTTTTGATAATAACAATGCATTAGCCGCAAATTTGCATTTGATATCTGAGCCAAACCAGTTTAAAACGGCAATTCTCGTCTCATTCCGGATACAATAAATAGTCCAGTCAGGTTTTTCCTTCAGCCATCCGGATACAAACTTCACAGCGTACGCACTGGTAAAAACGACATTTAATATTTCTGAACCGTATTCCGATATAATCGGTATTAACTCTACACCGGAACGTGGAATAATTTCAATAAACGGGACAATTTGAATATCTACCGATCCAGGAATATTTTTTAAACGCTCCAGAGGCAGTGAAGCAGTCGATAATATTTTTATCCGTCGGTCAGGCATGTTGTTTTTTTTCAATTAATTCTTTACCACCCTGACCAAGTAATTCATGCGCAGCCGAAATTCCGATCGCGGTCGCGAGTTCAATGGAGATTCTTTTCTCAATCTCGAATTTCTTTTCTCCGGTCGGATCCAGCAGGTTTCCCCTGAAAAGTATTTCATCTCCATCAATTTCCGCCAGTGCACCGATCGGAGTAGAACATCCACCGAGAAGGGTGGATAAAAAGTCCCGTTCAATTTTTACGCAAAAAGCCGACTGTTCGTGATGAATTTTCCTGCATTGCGTGAAAACATTTTCATCCTTTTCCCTGCAAACAACCAAAATCGCTCCCTGTGCTGGTGCTGGTATCATCCAATCCAATTCTATAGAGTTTGCCGGACGAAGGCCAATCCGTTGCAGTCCTGCAGCCGCAAAAATGGCTCCCATCCATTTGCTTTCTGACAGTTTTTTTAAACGCGTGTTCACATTACCACGAATGGGAGCAATCTGATCTGAGGGAAAACGATTAAGCCATTGAGCCTGCCTTCTCAAACTGCTTGAAGCAATGGTTGAGGAAATATGATCCTGTAAATGAATATTTGTTTTGTCCGGATGTGGTACCAGTAAATCGTAAGGGCTTTCTCTTTCGAGAATGGCTGCTTCGATTAATCCGACAGGAAGCTGAACCGGTACATCTTTCATGGAATGAACGGCGACGTCTATCTGATTATTCAATAAGGCCAGATCCAGACTGCGGGTAAATATTCCTTGTACACCCATGGCATAGAGGGGAGTAACCAGATCCACATCTCCTTCGCTTTTTAAAAGAACCAACTCACTGTCAGTGCCTTGTTCACGGAGTAATTTTTTCACTCGGTTAGCCTGCCACAGAGCTAACTGGCTTTCGCGAGTCCCGATCCTAAGTTTTTCAGACATGTTATGAAAGTTTATCAACGGGTGATAAACTCATTGATCGCTTCAATATAGTAGCATCCGCGTTGATTTTCACGCCGCATTTTGGAAGCCATTCCATTGAGTACCCGCTGAATTTTCTGATCTCTGACAAGGGAAGATGGTTTTTCGGGTGTTGGTTGTTCAAATAAGGGAGAACCGTAAATCTCCTGAAGTTTTATTTTTACCTGTTTGAGAACGGGGACGTGTTTACGCATTTCAATCCATTCCATCAATTCATTAAAATGGGTTTGAATAATCGCCCGGGCTTTAGGAACCTCTGCCGCACGCCGCATCAGGGTTTCGTCTTTCAATATGGATAATCCGTCAACATCAATCAGTTTAACATGGTGTAAATCTTCTACCTTTTTTTCTACATTGCAGGGTATGGACAGATCTATGATGAGCTTGGGCCCCGAAATATTTTCCAGATCAGTAACCTGTATGATGGGTTCAGGCGCATTGGTCGCAACCAATATGATATCAGATTTTTTTATTTCTTCCTGCAACGTTTCTATATGGGCGGTTCTTAAATTAAAAGTTTCCGCCAGATGTTCTGCTTTTTCCGGTGTGCGGTTTATTAAGGTGATAGAACTGGTGCCAAGATAGTCTACCAGGTTCTTGCATGTGATAGTCCCGATTTTTCCGGTGCCCAGTAAAAGGATTTTTTTGTGCTCTATGGAAGAAATATTCTCACGAATATATTGTATCGCAGCAAAAGCAACCGATACGGTACCATCACTCAATGCGGTCGTATTTTTGATTTCTTTTGAGGATTGTAAAACCTGATTGAGCAATCGTTCCAAAAAATTATTTATAAACCCCCTTGCCTTTGCAAACTTCATGGCTTGCCTGAGTTGCCCGACAATTTCATAGTCGCCCAGAATCTGTGAATCCAATCCGGCGGCTACTTCAAATAGATGCCCGATAGCCCTTGCTCCGTTTTTCTGATAAGCCAGTTCATGAAAAAGGACTGACGACCCCTGCGTCTGAGAGCAAAAAAGATTAACCAGGTGGGTGGGTTGTTCAGCAATGCCATAAATTTCTGATCGGTTACAGGTAGACAAAACAAAAAAATCACGCACACCATATTCGGCGGCCAGACTCAACATATTATTATACTGTTCCGCTCCAATTGCAAAAGAACCTCTGACTCCGGTGTCGGTTTTCTTATAGTTAATACCGGCAACAAAAAAATTTGAAAGTTCGTTATGGGGGTGTTTGTTCATCCTGATAATAGTACGCAAAAATAATCGGTACGTTCCCGATTGAATCATTCTTGTGTCATCAAACTGTCATTTTGCAAGATGATTATGATCATGACAATAACCGATCAATATCAGGTACCCTGTTGAAACATCGTTTCTTAATTACATTTGCAAATGACAAATTCGAAAAGAGGTATAATATTAATGAATCTTGGTTCTCCCGGTTCTACAGAGGTGGATGAACTGAGAAAATACCTGAATGAATTTCTCACGGATAAAAGGGTAATTGATTCGTGGTTTGTACGCAATATTTTAATGCGAAATGTAATTATCCCTAAAAGGGCGCCGGAGTCAGCAAAAGCGTATAGGACCATCTGGACGGAAAACGGTTCTCCGTTGATTCAGTTTACACATGAACTGGCTGAAAAATTACAAAAAGAAGTGACGGAGCCTGTAAGCGTGGCCATGCGTTATGGAAAACCATCCATGGAGTCCGCTTTTGTGTCGTTAATAAATAAAATTCCTCATCTGGAAGAAGTCATTGCCATTCCTTTATATCCTCATTATGCGATGTCTTCATATGAAACAGCAGTTGAACATGCAAAGGAGATTCACCGGCGAAAGAAATACGGTTTCAATTTAAATTTTATTGCTCCTTTTTATCAAGATCCGGATTATATCCATGCTATGGCTGAAAATATGAAACCCTGGCTTCAAAAGGATTTCGATCATCTGCTGTTTAGTTTTCACGGCATCCCGGAACGACATTTGATAAAATCAGATCCCACACATCAGCATTGTCTTCAAACGAAAGATTGCTGTTCTGTTTTTTCTGTTGCTCACGCTACCTGTTACCGGCACCAATGCCTGACCACCATGAATCTGGTGGCAGCGGAACTGGCACTTCCAAATAATAAATATAGTTTCTCTTTTCAGTCACGTCTTGGAAAAAAACCATGGCTTAAACCCTATACGGATTTCCGATTCCAGGATATGCCTTCCGAGGGGATAAAAAAATTAGTAGTTATTTGTCCTGCTTTTGTTAGCGATTGCCTTGAAACACTGGAAGAAATTGAGATCAGAGGCAAAGAGAGTTTTCTTAGCTCAGGGGGAGAGGAATACAATATGATTCCCTGTTTAAATACACATCCTCTCTGGGTCCGAACACTGGCAAACTGGGTAAGCGCTTAAAGCATTCTATGTATTTATATATAAAGGCCCTTCATATTATTTTCATAGTCACCTGGTTCAGTGGCATGTTTTATATCGTCAGGCTATATATATATAATACGGAAGCATCTGAAAAAACCGGCCCTGAACGTGAAGTTCTGCTTCGTCAGTTTCGAATCATGATCAGGCGTTTATGGCTGGGAATTACCTGGCCTTCTGCCATTCTAACTTTAATATTTGGCCCCTGGATCTGGTATATGATGGGAAATACACCTGACTGGCTGTTGGTCAAATTGTTTTTTGTGGTTTTGCTTTATTTATATCATTTTTCACTGCACATATTGTATCGGGAACAGCAAAAGGGTATTTTCCGGTTTAGTTCCCAAAAATTAAGAATCTGGAATGAAATGGCCACCCTCTTACTGTTTGCCATTGTATTCCTTGCCAGTGTCAAACAGATTCTAAGCTGGATTTTCGGTCTCGTGGGCATTCTTTCGCTCGCAGTGGTTTTGATGCTGGCAATCAGAATCTATAAAAAGCTACGATCCAGATAATCTCCGGCTATTGAGCATCGTACAAAAAAACCTCCCGGTAGGGAGGCTTTCTTAATAAGGGGCAAAAAAGGCGGTCTTTCAGAACTGGTCTTGATGGTGCTTCAGGATTGGGAAACAATTCGATAACTAAGCATTGGTTTTTGCAATGGCGATAAAAGGAATTAAAAACGGGAAGGTGCGGATTTTTTAAAAAACGCCTTAAGAATAAAAGGAAGGGGAGTAGGAATACCCCCCTTTTTAACCCCTAAACCCTAAACCGTAGAAAAAAATTTTT
>DASXNJ010000113.1:0-11540 GCA_036495145.1 Puia sp. | reverse complement strand
ATCTTTTATTGGAAAGTCCATGGAAAGTCCATGGTTTGATGGACTTTCCATGGACTTTCCCTTTACCCCTCCCGAAGAAATTAGGAATCCTCCCCGGTTTGGATGATCATCGCTTCATTTGTCTTTTGCATACAAATACTTCCGCTTCAGCCAGGCCCTGACGGGCTCATCATATAATTTCAACGCGGCCCAGGCCAGTAAAATAAATAACACAAATAATCCGACGGCAACCGGTACAATTTCCGCCGGCGTGGGTTTCTTTGTGGCAATCCACGCAGTGTAAATGTAAATAAAAGGGTAATGAGTGATATAGAGAGGATAAGAAATCGCGCCGGAGAATTTGCAAATTTTTGCCCATCGTCCACTAACCTGCCCACCTGCACCAGCAGATACAATCAGCGGAAATCCAATGATGATACAAGCCGCTTCATACCAGCCCGTGAACTGAAATGTTGGTATACAAAATAACACAATTAAAAAAAGTGAACACATGCTGTATGCCCGTGGTATCCGAATGAGTTTTCCGGTTCGGAATAATAGTAAACCCGCAAAGAATGGATACATCATTCGCGTCATGGCTATCCAAAATGTATCATAACCCCAACCCGTTGCAATATTCCCTCTGTACACGCATACAACGGTTAAAATGATTCCGCTGATGACAACAATAATCCACAGAACAGCCTTTGTCATTTTTCTTCCAAAAATTGCATAAATCAGATTGGCAATATATTCCTGCAACAACGACCAGCAGGGCCCGTCCAGAGAATGAGTTTCGCCCCAGCCACGCACATCCGGAGAAGGCAGGAGGGTGAATCCGATCAGCATTGCCACTATCAGTTTTGCCAATCCCACCTGGTGGCCAAGATTCGTAAATGGATCAAACCAAAAGCCGATGGCTCCTATCAGAACACCCAGAATAACCAGTGGGTGCAAGCGTATCAGCCTGATTTTGAAGAATTCCTTTATACTCATTTTGCCCCATCTGTCATCGTAAGCATATCCGACTACGAATCCGGACAACAGGTAAAAGAAATCGACCGCCAGATATCCATGCGGCGTGGGATGATGTCCCACAACCGGAAAGTACGCTTCAAACAAATGATAGATGACCACCATGATGGCAGCCGTGCCTCGGAGGCCGTCGAGAATGGGGTAATGCGGTTTCATTGATATGCTGGTTAGGATTCGCCAAGATAATAGATTGATTTGAATGCGCAAGTTGACCGGATCAAAGAATCCGGCATATTCCGGAGACATTATTCTGGCAATAACTGCCAAACCGTTTGTTCAATTTGGCAACAAATACTATTCAGGCTGCCGACCACCTGATTTTGGCAGATTTCACTAATGAACAATTTAAAAAGATTCATACAGGCGGCATTTGCAATAACCGGCATATCGTCAGCAAATAGCCATTAGGAATCAGTGGCGGCTGGGAATACTTTTGATCTGTGCAACATAAATGCTCACTGAAATCAACCCCCAACCTAAAACAAACATTATGAAACCGGCTGTTATTTGTATTGTCTGCGTCCTCCTGTTCATTCAAAATATAAAATCGCAGGACAGTTTGAAATCTGAACTCCCATGGGCTCACCCGCCCATACTCGCCAAATTAACTTTTTCAGGATATCAAACCGTAAACGTTCATATCATGAATATCAAAGATTCCGCCATCTATGTTCATCAAAAAACTTCTGGTAACCCCGATCCTCTTCATAAAATAAATATTTACGATCAATCCACCTGGGACAGGTATAACTATCACTTTATAGAGACTATTAAAGTGAATAATAAACAAGTAAGATACTGGGTTCTGCCTGTTTCTATTGTGACTGGTGTTGTTGCCGGTGCATTGATCGGGTATGCTTCCGCAAAAAAAGTCGGGGGATTTGAAGAATTGAATAATCAGTGGGTCGGTATTGTTATCGGGGGCATTTTGGGCGGTGGAATCGGCACCATCACCGGATTGGTTATTTGCAGTGCGTCGGACAAAAAATATCTGATCAACGGCGACTGGAAGAGTTTTGAAGAAATGAAGAAAAGTATGAATTATTAATGCAGACAATTATGGACGGGCAATCAAATACGGAGCCGGTGTCTACCGGCTCTCACTTTATAATCCCCAGTTCCTTTTCTACTTCTTCCGTTATGTCCAGCGTTGATTTCGAATACATGACGGTGTTTCCTTCACTTTTGTCCAGCACAACCTTATAGGACAAGCGCGTTGCAGTTGATTTGATGGCGACAGTTACCCGGTCCTCAATGGGTTTTATCAATTCCTGTTTCTTTTTAAAAAGATCACCTTCATATCCAAACCGGGTACGTTGCAGATCACGCAATTCTTTTTCATGATAAAAAAGCTGATCTGTTCTTTTTTTCTTCGTTTCATCTGTTAGCAGCGGTTCGTCTTTTTCAAAATCCTTATACATTTTATCCAGGATAGCCTGTTTGTTGTCTATTTCTTTTTGCCATAATGCGGTCAGGTTATTCAGTTTGACCATGGAATCCGGGTAATCCAGCATTCGGGTTAAAATATATTTACTGTCAACAAATGCCATCTGAGCGCGGGAAACAAATGAAATGGTTGTAAAACAGAAGAGAAACAGGATGATTCTTTTCATATCGTTGAAGTTACTATTTTTCTTTCCCTGTATATTTAAGTATATTCCTGTAACAAAAAATTTAACGTGAAATATTTACCGCTTATTTTTTTATTATGTCTCAACAGATCATTGGCAACGGCCCAGGTAAAACCGTTACCGCGTATTGCCATTGCGGGGCTGTCCATAGAGTCCAGCACGTTTTCTCCTGCGCTCACGGACGAGGCCGCTTTTCATGCGAAGTACGGAGCAGATGTTTTTTCTTTCTATCCGTTTTTGCAGGTTGATTCACCCCTCCGGAGCAGGGCAGTCTGGATTCCAACTCTGGTAGGAGACGCCCTTCCGGGTGGTGCGGTCACCAGGCAGGCTTATGAATCCCTGGTAGATAAAACCCTTGATTCACTGAGAAATCATCTTCCTTTAGATGGTCTCTATTTCGATATACACGGAGCGATGAGTGTGGTAGGGCTCGATGATCCGGAGGGTGATTTCATTACTAAGATCCGGAAAGTAGTGGGTAGAAAGACCATCATTTCTACTTCGATGGATCTGCATGGAAATGTATCCTGGCGTCTGGCAGAAAATACAGATCTGATTACCTGTTTCCGGATGGCACCTCATGAAGATGCGATGCAGACGAGAGAAAGGGCCGTGGCGAATCTTTTATACAGAATTGAATCGGGTAAAGGTAAACCCGGTTATAAAGCATGGATATCTGTGCCTGTTTTATTGCCAGGCGAAAAAACCAGCACCCGCATAGAACCCGGCAAATCTCTTTACGCAGCTGTTGCACCGGCAGCTAACCAATCGGGAGTTATTGATGCGGCCATCTGGATCGGATATGCATGGGCCGACGAACCACGTAATCATGCCGTTGTGATGGTCACCGGAGATGAAAAAATAGTCGTGGCATCTGCAGCCGAAGAACTTGCCCTCCGCTTTTGGATTGACAGGAATGACTTCGCATTCGTGGCACCGGTGGCCACACTGAAACAATGTCTTGACAGTGCTTTAAAATCTGATAAACATCCTTTTTTTATCAGTGATATGGGTGATAACCCGACGGCCGGTGGTGCGGGAGATGTCAGCTGGACTTTAACCGAAATTCTAAAACGTCCGGAGTTTAATTCCTCAAATGGTCCGTCACTTATCTATGCATCCATTCCGGGGCCTGAGCTGGTAAAAAGTGCAATCAAAGCGGGTATTGGAAAAACAGTTGATGGATTTGCCGGCGCGAAAGTAGACAACCGGTATGCACCGCCGGTTCATATAAAAGGGGTTGTTGAATCGATCGTATACGGAGATAAAGACGCGGAAGTTGAAACAGTTATACGGGTTGGATCCGTACACATTATCGTCACACAAAAGAGGAAACCCTATCACCGGGAAATTGATTTTACAAGACTGGGCCTGGATCCCCGGAAAACGGATATTGTGGTCGTGAAAATCGGATATCTGCAACCTGAGTTATATGCTATGCGGGCAGCCTGGATTATGGCCCTGACACCGGGAGGTGTGGACCAAAATCTGGAACGCCTGAACTATAAAAGGATTCAAAGACCGATGTTTCCACTGGATAAAAACATGAAAGATCCGGATCTGACTGCCAAATGGGTGCCCGAGTCAGATTAAGACTGGATTCATACACTGCCGAACTATCCTTTTCACGGCTCCTTACGTATTAAATAGTGTAGAATGAGTGATCTTTAGAGGAGTTGGAATTTTTTAATCATTAAGGGCCAAACTAATCTTGAAAGCTGCTGTTTTTGCCTATTTATTGACAATGCCCTTATGGGGATGGTCTCAAGCCTATCCTTTAAAGGGACAGCTGGCTGCGACGGCATTTCCCATTTGTGCCCAGGATACCTTCAAACAAGGTGATCTTCCCAATGGTTTTAATGCCAGTATTCCAATGCCAGGTTGTGATTCCTACGGTGAATTGAATCCATTTTACTACCGGTTTACCTGTTTTTCAGCCGGCAGTCTTGGATTTATCATCATACCAAATCTCGGGACAGATAATTATGACTGGGTTCTGTTTGATATAACGGGCGTTTTGCCCTCGACTATTTTTATTGATCCCACATTGATTGTTACCGGCAACCGTTCATCTGATCCGGGAAATACCGGAGCGAAACTGGATGGAACCAACAATAATATTTGTCCGGTTGGTGCGACAGATAATCCTTCCAGTTTCACAAGAATGCCCAATCTGCAAAAGGGCCATGAATACCTCTTGCTCATCACTCATCCGATGGGACCTCAAAGCGGTTATTCGCTGGCTTTTGGAGGAGGAGACGCTGTTTTAAATGATCCTGACTTACCCGATTTACTTTCCGTCAGGGTCAGCTGTGATAAAAAAACCTTAACGGTTGGCATTACCAAGTTTGTTCTTTGCAGCAGCCTCGCGGCAGACGGATCCGATTTTTCCATAACCAATTATACCGGGACCATTTTAACAGCAGTGGGTTTGAACTGCAATCCACAGTTCGATTATGATTACCTGGAACTTTCGTTGAGCGATCCGCTGCCTCCCGGAAATTATTCACTCGTTTTGCAAAATGGTACTGATCATAATACACTGTTGGAATATTGCGGAAGACAGATGCAGGCAGGCGATCATCTTGATTTTACCGTGACCGGCACTCAGCCTGAACTGGATAGTCTGATCCCGCCTTCCTGTGTGCCCAAAACACTGCACCTGATTTTTTCCGATCCGATAAAATGCAGTTCGATTGCAGCAGACGGGTCTGATTTTATTGTAACGGGGAGTTCGGCAGTTAATATAACCAGTGCAACCGGAGGCGATTGCTCAGGAAATCTGACAAATCAGATTGATGTTACGCTTGCTTCTCCCATTTCTTCTCCTGGCAGTTATCAAATCGCCGTTGCAAACGGAAGTGACGGTAATACACTGAATAATGCATGCGACAATTCGGTGATAGTAGGTTCATCATTGTCTTTTGAAATCAAAACACCTGTATCTGCAGACTTCGACTATACGGTTGCCTATGGCTGCAATCAGGATACCATACAATTGAATTATCTTCCGCAGAATGGTGTAAATCTGTCGGTCTGGAATATCGATTCCGCCTTTGCGAATTCGTCAATGAGCCCGGCCTTATTGGAAACCAGTTTTGGATTAAAGACGGTACAGCATATTGTTTCAAACGGTAATTGCAATGACACGCTTAGCAAGATCGTGAACCTGGATAATCTTCTGACAGCTGCATTTAATGCACCGAATGAAGTTTGTCCGAAAAGCGAAATCGCTTTTACAAATACGAGTGTTGGGAATATAATATCCTATCATTGGGATTTTGGCGATGGCACATCGAGTACGGATCAGGATCCGCCAAAACATTTATTTCCTGACACAAGGGAAGCGGCATCTTATATGGTGCATTTGATCATTCAGAATAGTATGGGTTGCCAGGACACGGCCAGCGAACAAATTTTCAAATTCCAAACCTGTAATATTTCGGTCCCAAATGCTTTTACTCCAAATGGTGACGGTAAGAATGATTTTTTGTATCCGTTGAATGCTTATGCTGCGACAGATTTGCGATTCCAGGTGTTTAATCGTTATGGACAACTGGTATTTGAAACACGTGACTGGACAAAAAAATGGGATGGCAGAATGAATGGTCAGTTGATGGCGTCGGGGACCTATGTCTGGATGCTGAGTTATACAGACGGCTCTGGAAAAAAGTTGTCACAAAGGGGTACAACGATCCTGATCAGATAATTAGTTAATGCACTGGCAACGTTTATGTTAACCAAACTGTCTTATAATAATTGTGAAAACTGTTCTTTTCGTCATTTTGATCCTCAGTACGGGTTATGGCTGGTCGCAAAATTTCCCTGTTACCGGCCAGCTGGCTAACACCGCTTTTCCGGTCTGCGGTTCAGATACCTTCAAACAAACAGTTGTTCCTTTCGGTCATACCCATACATTGCAGGTACCTGGATGTTCGGGCGACGGTGCTGTGTACGCTGATACAAATCCCTTCTGGTACACATTTACCTGTTATTCTGCCGGTTCACTCGGTTTCCTGATTACACCCAATAACCTGGGGGATGACTATGACTGGATGCTCTATGATATTACCAACCACCAGGCAAGTGAAGTATATACCAATACGTCGTTGATCGTGGCCGGAAACTGGGCGGGAACTTTTGGATTAACAGGCGCGAGACCCGGAGGTATTGCCATGATTGGCTGCGCTTCCAACCCGAACGATAATCACAATACATTTAGTGTAATGCCCAATTTGAAACTGGGTCATCAATATCTCCTGCTGGTCAGTCACTTTACGGATGACTCGCAAAGCGGTTATTCATTATCGTTTGGAGGCGGGTCAGCGGTCATCACCGATACCACGAAGGCGCATCTGAAGTCGGCCAATATAAATTGTGACAGAAAAACCCTGGTTATTGCCCTGAATAAAAACATGCGTTGTGCCAGTGTGGCTGCAGATGGTTCGGATTTTCTGATTCCTTCCGAACCGCTTGCAATCACCCAAGCGATGGGGATTAATTGCAGCGGCTCGTTTGATATGGACTCTGTTCTGATCACGCTGAGTGCGCCTTTGGCACCCGGGAGTTATTCAGTTGTTTCAAAAATTGGAACCGACGATAATACATTAACGGATGATTGCGGTAATCAGCTTCCCGTTGGTGAGAGTCTTTCTTTTGATGTATTGCCACCACATGCCACGCCATTTGACAGTCTGACGCCACCGCATTGTGCTCCCTCAACGCTTCAGCTTGTTTTTTCCGATATGATTCAATGCAGTTCGATTGCACCGGATGGATCTGATTTTTCCATATCAGGCCCTGGTTCAATCGGTATTATTTCTGCCAGTTGCCAGGGCGACATGTCGGGTATGGTCAATATCAAGCTCTCCTCACCAATCGTAGTGGGTGGAGATTATCAGGTAATGCTGAAGACAGGAACCGATGGAAATACAATTATCAATGAATGCGGCGTGGAAACGCCTGGTGGCGGCGCGATTTCTTTTGCAATAAAAGATACGGTATCCGCCTCTTTCAATTATAGCACGAATCTCGGATGTAAATATGATACCCTGCACCTAGGCTATGTTCCCGCCAATGGTGTAGATCAATGGCAATGGATTGTCGACACGGTTGAAACCAGTTCGCTGGTCAGCCCGGATCTCGTTGAAACGGTTTTCGGTGTCAAAACAGTCCAGCATATTGTATCGAACGGATTCTGCAGCGATTCAGTTACTGAAATTGTAGATCTGGATAATTTGACAAAGGCATTGTTTAACGCTCCGCGCGAAGTATGTCCAAAAGATGCACTAAACATCAATGACAGCAGTATCGGCCACCTGGTTTCCTGGTACTGGTCCTTCGGTGATGGCGAAATTAGTACGGATCAGAATCCTTCCGCCCATTTGTTCCCGAATACGCCGACTGGAAAAACGTATACGGTTACACTTGTTGTGAAAGATAACCTGGGCTGCTATGATACGGCCAGTCAGCAGATTATCAAATTGCAGAGTTGTTATATTACCGTACCCAATGCATTCACTCCAAATGGTGATGGGAAAAATGATTTTCTTTATCCACTGAATGGCAACCTGGCGACCAACCTGGAATTCCAGGTATACAACCGGTATGGTCAGCTTGTTTTTGAAACGCGCGACTGGTCAAAAAAATGGGATGGCACCATTGGAGGAAAACCACAGCCGACAGGAACCTATGTCTGGATGCTTCATTACACAGATGGCGCTTCAGGAAAGAGTTTTTTTCTCAGGGGCACCAGCGTTTTGATCCGTTGACCGTTGACCGTTGACCGTTGACAATATATGCCGAAGGCATGATAATAATAAGAAAGAGCATGAACAGACCATTCTTATTACTATCATGGATTATTCGGTTCTTAGACTTTATCTCACGATATACTCATAACAATCGCTTGACAGGACAGGCGCCATTGTTACCGCATCGATGATTTGAAAATCGATGTGAAAGGCTGTACCTCGTGCAATAGAAGTTACAGCGCGAAACAGTGTTTCATGACCGTCCCCTTTGCTATCGGTTGCAATATCCTGGGCAACTAGTCCCATGCCCAGAGTTAGCCATGATGCATTAGTGCAGGTGGGGTCCGAGAATGGATTGGCGGCCCTTTGCAGCAGGTAAGAATGATTAGGCAAGAGGTTGAAAATATAAGTATCCAGCGTTATAATACGGGCAGTGTCAGGATCCTGCCTGAACTTCAGAAATCCAAATCCCTTATTGGAAAGATCCTTCAGGTTTTCGGTATGAAATGTAACATCCAGATCAAAGTGTTGCGGATCTTCTACCGGTTGTGATTTCTCGCAGGAAATAAACACTGAAATCATTAGGATGAAAAGGGCCAGGCTGCCCATGATTTTTTGTAATTGTTTTGTTCTCATAAAAAGAGGTTTAGTTGATGAAATATTTGATTACAGTAAGCTATAAAAAAGGCAGTCCGGTGAAATCAGCGGATTAGTGAACTGCGGGTTTCAATGAGTATTCGGAGCAGATTTGGCATTTCGGGAGAAAAAAAGGTTTAAATTAGAATGGAATCTCCCGGTCATATATGGATGGCATGAAAAAAAAAGGCAGGGCAAATAAATGGATATGGATTGCTATAGCCGTTTTTGCTGTTTCGGTTATTTTCACTTATAGTCTTTTCTTTAAAAAAGCTGTGTTCACCGGCAAGAATAAAACGGTGGCTGTTTTACCCTTTACTAACCTGGGCGCCGATTCATCGGAGGAGTACCTGAATGATGGAATGACGGATGAAATCATCAACCAGCTTTCAAAAATCAAAGGTCTCCGGGTTGTTGCGCGCAGTTCCGTAATGAAGTATAAGGGCCATATCAATGATGCCCGTCACATTGGGGATACATTAAATGTTGCTGCTGTTCTGACAGGAGGTATGCGGAAATCGGGCGATAAATTAATCATCCATGCCAGTTTGATGGATATTGGTTCCGGAAACATGATCTGGGACGAAAGTTATTCACGGGATACAAGTGATATATTTTCGATACAAACGAATGTGGCAGAATTGATTGCTGATAAACTGAACGCAGTGGTATCAGCTGATGAAAAAAACAATATTCTACGGAGGCCGACACAGAACCTGGAAGCTTATGACAGATATCTGCAGGGCCTGTATTTCTGGAACCAGGGCACAGTCTTAAATTTCAGGAAGGCAATCATTTTTTTCAACCAGGCGATACAACTCGACTCCGGTTATTCAAAAGCTTATTCAGGACTGGCAGATTGTTACTCGGCAATTGGATATGGCAGTTATGAAAAACCGGCGGATGCATTTTTAAAAGCTGAACAGGCAGCTGAAAAAGCGCTACAGCTCGATTCTTCTCTGGCTGATCCACATACTTCGCTGGGGTATATCAGGTTTTATTATTACTGGGACTGGCCCGGTGCACAAAAAGAATTCCTTACAGCTCTGCGCCTGGATCCGACTTATATCATGGCCTATGATTCTTATTGTTATTATCTGACGGCCATGGAGAGATTTCCCGAAGCCAGGGAGGTCATTGAAAAAGCGGTGCAACTCGATCCTCTTTCTGCCAGAATGAATACGGATCTCGGATTTAACTTATTTTATCTGCATGAATATGATCAGGCAATCAGCACATTAAAGAAATCACTTGCACTGAACGCAAAATACGGTCTAACTCATATATGGCTGTCCAGGAGTTATCAGGAAAAGAAAATGTTCAGGGAAGCGATCGATGAAAATAGAGTTGTTCTGAAAGTAAATACAAACTGGGCAGTTGCGCTCGCTGCCATTGGTTATATCTATGGCATCACCGGTCAAAGGGAGGAGGCAAAAAAAATATTGGATACCATGATCAGGCTTTCCACCTCAAGATATATTACTCCCTACGGCCTTGCCCTGGTTTACGCGTCGTTGAACGACAGAGAAAATGCCTTTAAATTTCTTGACCAGGCCTTTGCGGACCGCGCCAACTGGCTCGTCTGGCTGGAACTGGATCCCCGCTGGAGGATTATATATGATGACAGCCGATATACGGCGCTCGTGGAAAAAGTGGGGTTGCCGAAGAGTTTTGGAAAATTCAGCAAAAAATAAAATACAATCAGTCTTCCACCTTTACCGGAATCTTCAAATTAACAGAGGTTCCACAGACATTTCCTTCTGCATCTTTTAATTCCATGAAATGCACGCCCAGTTTACCGGGATGTAATGAATCCGCCAGGTTCAGGCGATTCCTGGTCAGTTCGATTCCAAGTGATTTTTTATTTTCCCGGTTTTTGTCTTTCAATGCGGCCGAACCCGATAAACCAATCCCATTGTCAGATATTTCACAATACAACACCTTATTCCCAAGGCGAAGGTTGATGGTAATTTTTCCGGTATGATTCTGGCCGGGACTCAGACCGTGCCAGATCGCATTTTCTACAAATGGCTGGATCAGCAGAGAAGGAACCATGACCATTTCCTGGTTAAGCCCGTCCGTTTTGATCTCATAGATAAAAGGATTTTCAAACCGGAGAGCTTCCAGGTCCATATATAATTTCAAACATTCCAATTCCTCAGACAGCGGAATGAAAGAATGACCGGATTTTTCCAATACGAGTCGAATGAGTTTCGCAAATTTGGTCAGATAATCCGCTGCTTTTTCCGCATCGTTTTGGATGATAAAACGATTGATAGAATTCAGGCAGTTAAAAATAAAATGGGGATTCATCTGGGCGCGGAGGGCCTTCATTTCCAGTTCTGCCTGCTGATTCAATAATACGGCCCTTGATTTTTCCGACTCGAGCTTTTGAACGAGTAATTCGCTTTCAGCCAATTCCCTGCGGCGAAACTCAGACCGGCGTTGCAGGATGATATTTCGGATAACCAGAACGGCAAATAAAAACAGGGCGATGATACTTCCT
>DASXNJ010000112.1:0-11904 GCA_036495145.1 Puia sp. | reverse complement strand
GAAAGCGCCATGCGTATGGTAGCTGGAACGGCACGCAGCATGGGCGTCAATGTGGAAGGCAAAGCTCCATGGGACAATTGATTCTGAACACTTAAAAAAATTATGATATGGCCATCTCAAAAAAAAGAAAATCTGTTTCCGCAAAGGTTGACAAGAATAAAACATACACACTGAAAGATGCGTCTTCCCTTGTGAAGGAAGTGAATCTTACAAAGTTTGATGCTTCAGTGGACCTGCATATCCGCCTGGGAGTTGATCCTAAAAAAGCTGATCAGTCTGTTCGTGGAACTGTAAGCCTTCCACACGGAACAGGTAAAACAAAACGCGTACTGGTATTGTGTACTCCCGATAAGGAAGCCGCAGCAACTGCTGCAGGCGCTGATTATGTCGGACTGGACGAATATATCACAAAGATCGAAGGCGGGTGGGTAGATGTTGATGTTGTCATTGCCACTCCTTCTGTGATGCCAAAAATTGGTAAACTGGGTAAAGTATTGGGTCCCCGTAATCTGATGCCAAATCCGAAAACTGGTACAGTAACAAATGATGTGGCAGCCGCTGTGAATGAAGTGAAAGGTGGTAAAATCGCCTTCAAAGTGGACAAGGCCGGCATTATACATGCTTCCATTGGAAGAGTTAGTTTTTCACCTGAAAAAATCACTCAGAATAGCCAGGAGCTTATTAATGCGGTGATACGTGCAAAACCTGCTACTTCGAAAGGTACTTATGTAAAGAGTGTGTTTATGGCATCCACCATGAGTCCGTCCATTTCAATTGATACACGTGCTTTTGCAGCTCAATAATATATTTTAAAAAAAAGGCTATGACCAAAGATCAAAAAAACGAAGTTATTGAAGTGCTGAAAGGCAAATTCTCTCAATACAACAATTTCTACGTAACGAATACCGAATCCCTTTCTGTTGAACAGGTTGGGAAACTCCGCAGAATCTGCTTTAATAAGAAAGTAGAAATGAAAGTTGCGAAGAATACACTGATCAGGAAAGCCCTGGAAAATCTGGATTCATCCCGTTATTCAGGTGTATTTAATTCACTAAACGGTGTTACCGCCCTGCTTTTTTCGGAAAATGCAAAAGAGCCGGCTCTGATTATTACAAGTTTCAGGAAAGATTCAAACCTTGAAAAACCTGTACTTAAAGCAGCTTTTATTGATGGAGATGTGTTTGAAGGAGATAATCAGCTGAAAACACTTACCACCCTGAAGAGCAAACATGACCTGATTGGAGAAATCATCGGATTGCTGCAGTCACCTGCCAAGAATGTTATCAGCGGATTAAACGCGGGTGCAAAATTAGCAGGCCTGGTTCAGGCGCTGGAGGCAAGAGCACATGCATAATGATCAATGAGTATTTATTAATGATTAATAAATCCATTAATAATTGATCATTAATAATTAATAATTTTTTTTTTAATAACCATCCTCCGGAGTAGGCAATGCCGAACATGAAGGAGGAAAAAATCAAACAAAATGGCAGATTTAAAAGTTTTCGCTGAACAGTTGGTATCACTGACTGTAAAGGAAGTTAATGAACTCGCAAAAATTCTGAAAGAAGAATACGGTATCGAACCAGCTGCTGCGGCTGTTGCAGTCGCTGGCCCTGCTGCCGGTAGCGCCGCCCCTGCCGCTGAAGAAAAAACTGCTTTCACAGTTATTTTGAAAGCTGCTGGTGCAAACAAACTGAACGTTGTTAAGATCGTGAAAGATCTGACAGGCCTCGGTCTGAAGGAAGCAAAGGATCTGGTTGATGGCGCTCCGAAACCAGTTAAAGAAGGTGTTAGCAAGGCAGATGCAGAAGGACTGGTTGCTAAACTGAAAGACGCAGGTGCTGAAGTTGAAATTCAGTAATTTCAAGAATATTCTTGCAGAAATGGGGGATGACTGTTAAAAGTCATTCTCCATTTTCATTTCATTACCCGCTAACCGGTTTACAACCTGTATGGGCAGGAAAATAATGGTCAACGACCTCTCTAAACAGTCAACGAAATATTTCCGGAATGTCAAAAATTGCGACAAAATCCTTAACTTTGCCGTCCGTTTGTATTATCAATTAAGCTATAAATATTCAGCACAATATAACATGCTATTAACCAATGCGTTGGGAATTCATTGAATTCACGAGGCATTTTTTTGTTTTCCCGCGAACTGTAGTTTGAACATTTAAAACAGGATATATACCATATGTCTTCCACAAAGCTCACACCAAGGATCAATTTCGGTAAGATTAAACACCTTGCTGAAACGCCCGATCTTCTCGAAGTACAGATCCAGTCTTTTAAAGAGTTTTTCCAACTGGAAACAACTCCCGACAAGCGTAATATTGAAGGCCTGTTCAAGGTATTCAAGGAAAATTTCCCGATCACCGATACGAGGAATATTTTCATGCTCGAGTTTCTTGATTACTTCATCGATCCGCCCCGCTATACGATTGAAGAATGTATGGAACGCGGACTTACTTATGCTGTACCGCTGAAAGCGAAGCTGCGACTCAGTTGCAATGACGAAGAGCATGTGGATTTCCAGACCATCGTACAGGATGTGTTCCTGGGTAACATCCCCTATATGACACCTCGTGGAACTTTTGTGATCAACGGCGCTGAACGCGTGGTTGTTTCCCAGCTCCATCGTTCACCAGGTGTATTTTTTGGACAGTCTATTCACCCGAACGGAACCAAGATATATTCTGCCCGTGTCATCCCGTTCAAGGGAGCATGGATGGAATTTGCTACCGATATCAATAACGTGATGTTTGCGTATATCGACCGTAAGAAGAAATTCCCGGTTACTACGCTTCTTCGCTCCATCGGTTACGAAACAGATAAAGATATCCTTGCATTATTCGGAATGGCTGATGAAGTGAAAGTGGATAAAAAAACTTTGCATAAATACATCGGCAAAAAACTGGCAGCCCGCGTTCTGAGAACGTGGGTAGAAGATTTTGTGGATGAGGATACCGGCGAAGTCGTTTCTATCGAAAGAAATGAAATCGTGCTGGAACGTGATACCGTGCTCGATGAAGAAGCGATCGATATGGTTATCGAAATGGATGTAAAAAGTGTTTTTATCCAGAAAGAAGACGTGGGCGGCGACTATGCCATCATCTATAACACGCTGAATAAGGATACATCGAATAGTGAACTGGAAGCCGTTCAGCATATCTATCGCCAACTAAGGGGAGCTGATGCGCCTGATGATGAAACCGCCCGTGGTATCATTGATAAATTGTTCTTCAGCGATAAACGTTACGATCTTGGCGAAGTGGGTCGTTATAAAATTAACCGGAAGCTCAATCTGAATCTGCCGCTGACACAGAAAACGCTGACCAAGGGCGATATGATTGAGATCATCAAATATCTTGTTCGTTTAACAAACGGAAAAGCTGAAATCGATGATATCGATCACCTGAGCAACCGTCGTGTACGTACAGTAGGCGAACAATTATATGCTCAGTTCGGCGTGGGACTTGCCCGTATGGCACGTACCATTCGTGAACGTATGAATGTTCGTGATAATGAAGTATTCACACCCGTGGATCTGATCAATGCAAGAACACTTTCTTCCGTGATCAATTCATTTTTCGGAACATCACAGTTGTCACAGTTCCTCGATCAGACGAATCCATTAAGTGAAATAACACATAAGCGCCGTATCTCCGCCTTGGGGCCCGGAGGTTTAAGCCGCGAACGTGCAGGCTTTGAAGTACGTGACGTGCATTATTCCCACTATGGTCGTCTTTGCACTATCGAAACTCCGGAAGGACCGAATATCGGACTCATTTCAACCCTTTGCGTTCACGCGAAGATCAACGAAATGGGATTCATTGAAACACCCTACCGGAAAGTAAATGAAGGAAAGGTGGATATGAAGAAACTCACCTACCTGAGTGCCGAAGAAGAAGATATCGCCAAAATTGCACAAGCTAATATTGCCCTGGACGATAAGGGAAATTTTGTTGAAGATAAAATCGTTTCACGTCAGACCGGAGATTTTCCGATTCTCGACAGGAATGAAGTGGAATACATGGACGTTGCCCCAAACCAGATCGTGGGATTGAGTGCTTCTCTCATCCCCTTCCTTGAACACGACGATGCCAACCGTGCATTGATGGGATCAAACATGCAAAGGCAGGCTGTGCCGCTGATTCTTCCTGAAAGACCGATCGTTGGTACCGGTCTGGAAGCAAAAGCTGCCCGCGACGCACGTATCCAGATTCACTCAGAAGGCGAAGGCGTAGTGGAATTCGTGGACGCAAACGAAATTCATGTCCGTTACGAAAGAAATGAAATACAAAAGCTCGTCAGTTTTGAAGACGATCTGAAAATATACAAACTCACCAAGTTCATTAAAACGAATCAGGAAACCTGTATCAACCTGAAACCGGCTGTTAAAAAAGGACAGCGTGTGAAGGAAGGCGATTTCCTTACAGAAGGATACGCTGTACAGCATGGTGAAATGGCGCTCGGAAGGAACCTGAAAGTGGCATTCATGCCTTGGAAGGGTTACAACTTCGAAGATGCCATCGTAATCAGTGAAAAAGTAGTTCGTGAAGATCTGTTCACTTCAGTTCATATTTCCGAATACGAACTTGAAGTGCGCGATACAAAACTCGGTGAAGAAGAACTGACACCGGATATTCCCAATGTATCGGAAGAAGCCACCAAGGATCTCGATGAAAACGGTATCATCCGGGTGGGAGCTCAAATCAAGGAAGGCGATATTCTGATCGGTAAGATCACACCGAAGGGTGAAAGCGATCCGACTCCGGAAGAAAAACTCCTCCGGGCAATCTTTGGTGATAAAGCAGGTGATGCGAAAGATGCTTCCCTGAAAGCACCCAGCGGTACAGAAGGCGTCGTGATCAGCAAAAAACTTTTTCAGCGCGCGAAGAAAGATAAGAATGCGAAAGTAAGAGAGAAGGCAGTACTGGATAAGATAGAAAAAGTACATGAGAAGAATGAAACAGACCTGCTCGAAGTGCTGATCTCAAAACTACAGGTATTGTTGAAAGATCATTCATCTACCGGAGTCAATAACAATTTTGGTGAAGTACAGATCGGAAAGGGTGCGAAATTCACACAGAAAAACCTGAGTGGAATCGATTATCTGAACGTCAACCCCCTGGGATGGACAGGCGATGCAAAATCAGACGAACTGGTCAATGTACTTTTGCATAATTACAATATCAAGTACAACGAAGAGCTGGGAAGATATAAGAGAGAAAAGTTTAACATATCCATCGGTGACGAGTTACCAGCCGGCGTATTGAAATTGGCAAAGGTGTACCTGGCTGTTAAACGTAAATTGAAAGTGGGTGATAAAATGGCAGGACGCCATGGTAATAAAGGTATCGTCGCCAAGATCGTACGTGCTGAAGACATGCCATTCCTCGAAGACGGAACGCCGGTTGATATTGTTCTGAATCCGCTTGGTGTACCATCCCGTATGAACCTGGGTCAGATCTATGAAACTGTTCTGGGATGGGCAGGTGAAAAACTTGGTTTGAAGTTCGCCACCCCAATATTCGATGGTGCTACGGTGGAGGAAATTGCCGAACATATCAACAGAGCAGGATTACCAACTTTCGGTCATACTTACCTGTTTGATGGGGAAACCGGCGATCGTTTCGATCAGAAAGCAACAGTGGGGATCATTTATGTGATCAAGCTTCATCATATGGTGGATGATAAGATGCATGCCCGCAGTATCGGACCATACAGTCTCATTACCCAGCAGCCGTTGGGTGGTAAGGCACAGTTTGGTGGACAGCGTTTTGGGGAAATGGAAGTTTGGGCTCTTGAAGCCTATGGAGCTTCCAATATCCTGCAGGAATTGCTTACGCTTAAGTCAGATGATATTATCGGCCGTGCGAAGACTTATGAAGCCATCGTGAAAGGAGATAGCATCCCGAGGGCGGGTATACCTGAATCATTCAATGTATTGGTTCATGAATTACGCGGATTAGGACTTGATTTGCGTTTTGACTAATCTAGCCAAAAGATCAAAGTTTAAAGCCTAATGCTTTTAAATACGAACCCTCTCAGTAACTGAGAGGGTTTTTTTATGAAGTGCATTTGTGATATTTCGAATCGTGCAGGATCAAAACCTGAAGAAAATAAAGGTAGAAAACAGTGAGAGATATCAGAGTTTACCCTTTATAAAATAACCCAGTCCCCTGCCCGCTTCGCTGTAGGCCGTGGCAATTCTCTCGTCTGTAGCGTAATCATTTTCAAAAAAGTTGCCACCCGGAGCATTTATTACGCTGATTTTAGCGATTACATGAGATTTATTAGCAGTCTCAACTATCCAGGCTTCTCCGCTGATTTCAGCATTATGACGCATGAAACCAATATTAAACCCCGGTTCAGTGTTGGTGGTTTTGAATATAAGGGTATATTTCGATTTTGGGTCAGGCTGAAGTGCGCCATATTTTTCGAATTCCTTGGTGAAGGCGGGTTCGTATAAAGTTTCCCTGTCGTCTTTCCAGGCTTTTGCCCACTCATCTCCTTTTCCAGGTGATTTTTTATTATAATCTTCGGTGTGTTTTGCAACGTATTCCGCCTCTGTCTGTTGCTTATTTGAATGTCCGGGTCCCGGTGGATGTGGAGGTCCCGGTGGATGTCCATGTCCGCTACTTCCTATCATCATGCTATCATATGTAAAGGCAAAAGCAAGTGTTTTTTCTGATTTCAGCGGCGACAAATCACCCTCTTCCAATTTGACTTTCTGAGAAAATCCTTTACTGGCTACCAGTAAAATAAAAGAAACCAGGATAAGGTGTTTCAATCGTTTCATGATTTTTTCTTTTTTTAAGGTTTAATATGTGAAAATAACAAAATGAAATTACTTAAAACGGTCCATAATAATTCCGTCTGCCGTGTGAATTGAAAAAATCCCTGTTTGAATTGAATAATTATCTATTAGCGGATTCCGAGCAACTCCTTTTTGAATAATTTATAGTCCACAGCTAATTTTTGAGAACTTTTTCTATTTTCAAATAATTCGGATACGGATTCCGGGACAATCACCGAATGTCCGCTGAATTTTTCGACTACTTCGGGAAATTTTACGGGATGGGCTGTTTCGAGAAAAAAGCCTGATTCATCCGGATGCTCTTCCAGCCATCGGTTCAGAGCAAGCCATCCGACGGCCCCGTGCGGATCTGCCTGGTATTTGTAATCATGGTAAATGGATGCCAGGGCGGCGCCTGTTTCTTCATCCGATATGCTTTCGCTGCTCATCGTTTTTTTCAGGGGTTCGAATTCTGAATTGAACAGAGCCATCACTCTTATGAAATTGCTGGGATCACCCACATCCATGGCATTGGATAGGGTCGCTCTGGCTTTTTCAGGCTTGTAAACGCCCGTTTTTAAATATTCCGGAATCACTGCATTGGCATTGCAGGCAGCGATAAAATGGGATACAGGAAGTCCGGAATGATATGCCAGCAGTCCGGCGCAAATATTCCCAAAATTTCCACTGGGTACGGAAATAACTGGCGGTTTCAGTTTGTTATTCCATTGTTTCCATGCCAGGAAATAGTAGATCTGCTGGGGTAGCCAACGCGCGATATTTATAGAATTGGCAGAGGTTAGAAAAATCTTTTCATTCAGGTCAGGATCCGAAAACGCCTGTTTGACCAGGGTCTGACAATCATCGAAGCTGCCATCCACTTCATAAGCCACAATATTTCTACCGTAAGTTGTTAATTGCAGTTCCTGCACAAGGCTCACTTTGCCTGAAGGATACAGGATAACCACGTTTACCCCTTCCACATCCAGGAAACCACTGGCCACAGCGCCGCCCGTATCACCCGAAGTGGCTACCAGCACGGTTACTGTCCTGTTCTGCCCTTTCATAAAATGCCCGAGGCAACGGCTCATGAATCGTGCGCCCACATCTTTAAATGCCAGGGTGGGTCCGTGAAATAATTCAAGCGTTGAAATTCTGGAAGAAAGACTTATAAGCGGAATATCAAATGAAATTGTTTCCTTCAAAATTCCCCTCAGCGTTTTTTCGGGCATGGAATCTCCCACGTATTGATTCATCACATACCAGGCAATTTCCTCATCTGACTCATTATCCAGATTATAAATCCAGGACGCAGGAAAAAGGGGAACATATTCAGGGAAAAACAAACCTTTTTCCGACCCCAGCCCCTTTATAGTTGCTGTTTTGAAATCAACTTTTTCAGAAGCTTTATTAAGATTATAGAATAACATACTTTTCTTTAATTTTCTAATGTACCGTCCGGCAATTCAATCTTCATACTTATGCTTTTGTTACTCCCCTGGAATTCACAGTAGTAACATAAATATGGTAATTCACGCCGATCCGGTCATAAACTGATTTCATTACCCCTGCTACCCTATGAGCAGTGAATTCATCCCTGCTCAGCATAAAAATAGATGGACCTGAACCGGAAATGCCACCTCCGATCGCACCGGCAGATTTACATTCCGATTTAATGATGTCAAAACCTGGTATCAGTATGGATCGCACCGGTTCAATAATGACGTCTTCCAGAGACCTTCCGATTAGTTCATAATCACCTTTCATCAGACCTGCAACGAGGCCTCCGATATTCCCCCATTGTCTGATGGCATCTTTCAGTAAAACTTCCTTTCTCAAAATTTCCCGGGCATCAGACGTTCTCACTTCAATTTGCGGATGCAGAACAGAAACGAATAAAGCGGGTGAGGAAATCGGGATAATATCCAGAGGGAAAATTGAACGGATCAGCGTCACTCCTCCATAGATCCCGGGTGCAATATTATCGGCATGCTTAACACCGGACGCTACTTTTTCACCGAACATCGCAAAACGTACCAGATCTTCTTTTGTAAATATATTTCCGAGTAATTCATTGGCGGCTACGACGGCACCGGCAGCACTTGCTGCGCTGGATCCAATTCCACTTCCCGGTTTGATCTGTTTGGTAATGACGACTTCAAATCCAACTTCCTCTTTTAAAACGGTCAGCATTTCAAGCAAGGGTGCGCCGGCAGTATTCAATGCAGGATCCGTGGGAAGCTGAAAATTGTCTGTCGTTCGTATAATCACCTGCCGTTTATCCAGCCGTCTCACCCGCATAATATCATAAGGTTCTGACAGACATAGACCGAGCACATCAAAGCCGCAAACCAGGTTTGCCACTGTCGCTGGCGCATGTATGGTAATCTCATTCATAATTGCAAGTTAAGCGTTCGCCGCCCTGATGATATCTGCAAAAACACCGGAAGCAGTTACTTCTGCGCCAGCGCCCGCACCTTTTATCACGAGAGGTTGCTCGGGATACCGATCCGTATAAAAAAGAACAATATTGTCCTTTCCATATAAGTGATAAAAATCATGAGATGCACCTACATGTTGCAATCCTACGGAAGCTTTTCCGTTTTCATAACCTGCTACAAATTTCAATTTCTTTCCTTCAGCGGCCGCGGCATCATACAATTTTTTAAAATGCAATTCTTCCTTTGCCATTGCCATGTAGAAGTCCGGAACGGACCCGACCATACAGGATGCCGGCAGAAATAAATGGTTGCTGATATCTTCCATTTCTATTGTGTGACCGGCTTCACGTGCGAGGATCATAATTTTTCTCATCACGTCCGTTCCGCTCAGGTCCAGCCGTGGATCGGGTTCTGTATATCCTTCTTCCTGGGCCTGCTTTACAACATCTGTAAATTTTTTCTTTCCGTCGTAATGATTAAAAACAAAATTAAGCGTACCGCTGAGAACAGCCTCGATTTTCCTGATCTTGTCACCACTCCTCAGCAAATCATTTAATGTTCCGATAACAGGAAGCCCCGCGCCAACATTTGTTTCAAAAAAATAGGCTGCATTGAATTCCTTGGATAGATCCTTTAGCCGGCGGTAATAGCTGTAGGGAGACGAACTGGCAATTTTATTGCAGGCAACTACGGATATACTTTTTTGCAGCAGTTGTTCATAACCCAGGGCAACTTCACGGTTGGCGGTAACGTCAACAAATACCGAGTTGCGGAGGTTTTTGGAATGGATGATCTTTAAGAAATTTGCCAGATGCATGGGCTCTGATTTTTCCAGTTCCGCCTGCCAGTTATTCAAGTCGATGCCTTCTTCCTGCACCAGCATCTGGCGGCTGTTGGCGAGGCCTGTAACGCGTACCTGTAAGCGAAGATGTTCAAGAAGGAAATTTTTCTGTTGCGCCAACTGTTGCAGTAGCCTCCGGCCCACGTTTCCTGTTCCGGTAATAAACAAATTCAGTTGTTTATAGGTGGCTTCAAAAAAGTCTTCGTGTAAAACGTTGACCGCTTTCTTAACATCTTTTGTAGATATAACGGCCGATATATTTCTTTCTGAAGAGCCTTGTGCAATCGCCCGTACATTGATACCATTTCTGCCAAGCACGCCGAACAGCTTCCCACTGATTCCCGGATGACTTTTCATATTATCTCCCACCAATGCAATGATTGCCAGTTCTTCTTCCACGATCAAAGGCAGAACCGTTCCCGCCTGGATCTCGGGTGCAAATGCTTCGTCGATCGAAAGTTTTGACAAGGAAGCCTGCGAACTGTCGATGCCCACACAAATGGAGTGCTCAGAAGACGCCTGGGTTATCAATATCACATTAATTTGTTGTTTCGAAAGGGCCTCAAACAGCCTTTTCGAAAATCCCGGAATGCCGATCATACCGCTTCCCTCCAGACTCAGCAGCGCAATCCGGTGAATACTTGAAATGCCGCGTATCGTGCTACCTGTTATGCTCGACACTTTTTCAACAAGGGTGCCCGGATCTGCTGGTGCAAAAGTGTTTTTAATCCAGACGGGAATTGCCTTATTCATTACCGGCTGGAGAGTAGGTGGATAAATTACTTTAGCGCCAAAATGAGAAAGCTCCATGGCTTCCTGATAAGAAATGTCCGGTATCACACGGGCATTACTTACCAGACGTGGATCAGCTGTCATCATGCCGGAGACATCGGTCCATATTTCAATCCCCCGGCAGTTCAGTACACTGCCATAAATTGCAGCCGTATAATCACTTCCTCCCCTGCCCAGTGTAGTGGTTGTGCCGCTTGCATCGGAGGCAATAAAACCAGGAACAACATAAAGATTTACGGGACTGGTTTGAAAATAAACGTCCATCTTTTTTTGGGTTGCTGGAAAGTCGACCATCGCATGACCAAAACGGGAGTCGGTAATAATCAGGTGCCTGGAATCTTTCCAGTTATTGGGAATATCACGTGCAGCAAGCCCGGCAGAAATGATCCGGGAAGACAATAATTCACCAAAACTTACCACATGATCTTTTGTTCTGGCAGAGAGTTCGCGTAGCAAAAAAATGCCTTTAAATATATCTTCCAGTTCATTGCAGGTTTTTTTCACCATGCTCAGGATACTGCTCTGGCTCGTAACCGGAATCAATTCCCGGACTGTATCAAGATGTCTTTGTTCTATCGCCTTCAGCGAATCCAAATACGTTTCATCACCAATGGAAGACGCCACAGCACAGTGCAACAAACTATCTGTAATACCGCCCAAAGCAGATACAACGACGATTGTTTTACCTTTTTCAATTGCCCTTTGAATAATATTGATACACTTACTGATATGAACGGCATTGGCTACTGAAGAGCCACCAAACTTTAAAACCTGCATGAACAAAAATTTTTAAAAAAGAATAGTTGCAAAAGAGAAGCTGTTTTATAAACAGCCTGAGCCCGGAAATAATATTTAATTGTATAACCCCTAAAGGGTCGTTGTAGTAATAATAATGGTAACACCGGTATGGCGGGTAAAAACGGGAATATTGTTAATATAAGTAACCGGATAATTCATTTGCTAAAGAGAAGCAAAGCTAATGAATTATATTAATGAAAATGAAACAAATCATGATAAATTACACT
>DASXNJ010000111.1:0-15386 GCA_036495145.1 Puia sp. | reverse complement strand
ATAATTTGTACCTGCGGGTTCTGAATCTCCATGGGAAGTTGCCGGCGTAAACCAACAAGCCACAATACAGGAGATTTAATCTGGCATCCGATATTCTTCTGGTCATAAAACCAGGACGAAGTAAAAATGCTGATCATGAGAGCGCGAATATTATACCCACTTTCAAAAAACTGCTTTGCCAGCATGTTTATCTTCTCTTCATCCACAATATCATTCACAAAAAACCGGTAGATTTTTTTTGTTAAGAAAATAGAGGTTTGCTTTTGAGCAAGCAAAATCTCCAGGATATCTTCACCTGAAAAGTTTCCTGTTTTTCCGAAAAAGGTTTTTACGCCGTCATCATGTTGCCGGGAGCGAAAATCGAACCCTCCCTGCAAGGTTGCGCCCCATCCTGTGAACGCACGTGCGGATTCCTTTACGTCCATCTCTGTATAATTTCCGCGGCCGATCGTAAAAAGTTCCATTAGTTCGCGGGCAAAATTTTCGTTGGGGTGACTCTTTCGATTCTGGTTATTATTCAGAAACTGGATCATCGAAGCCGATTTGCTTACATTCATCAATAATACCCTGAAATTTCCCAATGCATTTTCACGAATCACTTTCAGCAGTGCCTGGTCATATAAAATATTGGCCGTCCTGGTTGCAAAATGACCATGCCAGAAAAGAGACATCTTTTCCAGCAACTGTGCATCACTCGTCGTCATTTCATCAAGCCAGCTGATGTTGAGCCTGGATATATCCTGTACGGACTGTTTTCGGAACATTTGTTTCTCCTCCGGTTTAAGCCCCTGGAGCTTCGACAATGACATCGGCTGACTTACCATTTCTTTTAATTGTGGCGCAGCCACGTCAAAAGGATATGGTCTTTTATCAGATGCTTTAAGGATAGAATGAAATAATTTTTCGGGCTTTTGCCTGGATAGTTCTTTCATCTGATCTGCGGAAGGACCGAATCCTGCACGCCAACACAAATGCTGATTTTTGAGCTGGTTATTATTCATCACTTACTCTATAGGATATGATTCAGGAGAAAAGGTTTAACGATTAAAACAACAAAAGCTAGGGTTTGATGTTTTTTCTTTGTTAAGGACCTGCCTAACCGGATTACCTGCCAGCTCTGGTATAATTTATCAAATAAATTGATTAATTATCTATTATTACCCTGTCCAATCACGTTTCGACAGCGAAATCGTGGGTTCGTATAACAATGGTTTGTCAGAAAAATTGATTTCAGAGAATCAGATGGATCGTTGATTCATTTGGAAAGTGTCAGGCGGTCCGATTGAAAATAGGTGTGAAGATCCGCAGGCAGGCGGATAAAATCAGTTCCCTGGTTATTTTCCAGCAAACAGGCCAATATCCTTGGAAGGGCCAGCGAACTGCCATTCAGGGAATGCAACAACCGGGTCTTTCCGGATTCATCTTTGAATCGAACTTTCATGCGATTTGTCTGAAAGCTTTCGAAGTTACTTACCGAACTTACTTCCAGCCACTTTCCCTGCGCCGCGCTATATACTTCAAAATCATAAGTAATTGCAGAAGCAAATGACATATCCCCACCGCACAAACGCAAAATTCGATATGGGAGTTCCAGGGATTGCAGGAGTTTTTCTACGTGCAAAACCATTTCCTCCAGAACAGCATAGCTGTTTTCCGGTCGTACAATTTGTACGATTTCCACTTTATCAAACTGATGAAGCCGGTTTAATCCCCTGACATCTTTTCCATAACTACCGGCTTCCCTTCTAAAGCACGGCGTATAAGCAGTCATTTTCACCGGTAGATCTTTTTCTTTTAGTATCATATCCCGCCAGAGATTCGTAAGTGGAACTTCAGAAGTCGGTATCAGGAACAATTCATCTTCATTTACAAAATACATTTGTCCCTCCTTATCAGGTAGCTGACCGGTTCCAAATGCGCTGGCTTCATTTACCATCAGCGGCGGCTGGTATTCCACAAAACCGGCATTTGTATTATAGTCCAGGAAATATTGAATCAGGGCTCTTTGCAAACGCGCTCCCTTATTGATATAAACCGGGAATCCCGCACCGGTAACTTTATTTCCCAGTTCAAAATCTATCAGATTATATTTTTGGGCAAGATCCCAGTGGGCCAGCGCATTGGCCGGCAGAGATGGCTTCTTACCACCTTCTCTGATCACCGTATTATCCTCTGGCGTTTTACCAGGCAACACCTCACTGGCAGGCAGGTTAGGCAGAGAAACCAGTATCTGTTGCAATTGTTTGTCTGCAGTGTCCAGTGCTTCCTGCAAGGGACTGATACCCGACTTGATCAGGGAGACTTCACGTTTTTTTTCTTCTGCCGCTAATTTTTCTCCCCGGGCCATCAACTGGCCAATGTCTTTTGAAATAGCATTCAGACCCGCTTGGGCAGATTCCAATTCCAGCTGCAGTTTTTTTCTTTTTTCATCTAATTGCAAAACAGCGTCGATGGCCGCAGAAGCATCAAAATTCTTTACACGGAGCCGTTCCTTTACAAAATCCGGTTGTTGCCGGATCAGGGCTATCTGTAACATGAAGGAAAATTTTCGCAAAGGTAACTGATGCAGGGATAGAATCGCGGGCTGGTTATCTTTGCAGAATGAATGTGAAAGACGATATCCAGAGCCGATGGTGGGCACTGGAAGAAAAATTAATGGCACGCTTTGGAAAAAAGCCGGATATGGAAGCCATTCTTTTCCTGATTGGCATACAAGAGGTTGGTGACTTCCAGACAAGATTCACCAAGGAACAAAAGCAGGACCTGATGCACGTTGCCGTTTGCAGTCTGCTATCCCCCAGCGGTTACTACGAGCTGGAAATGGTGGACGAGGAAGGCTGGCCTCATTACAGACAATTGAAAACCCTTCCGGTTTTCAATTTTATTGAACAGGAAAATTTCATGAAGGATCATATCCTGTTATATTTTGAAAACCAGGAAATGAGTGAATAACAAATTGCTGGCAGCGAATATTCAAATCCTTCTATATTTGCACCTGTCGGGAACATAAAAAAAACACAATGAATTTTCCAGAAAATCTTCGTTACACAAAGGAACACGAATGGGTAAGGCAGGAAAAAGAAAATATTTTTCTGGTTGGAATTACAGAATATGCGCAGAGGGAATTGGGTGACATTGTTTACGTGGAAGTAGAAACCATCGGTAAATCAATGAGAGCAGGTGAGGTGTTCGGAACCGTAGAAGCTGTAAAAACTGTTTCTGATCTTTTTCTTCCGGTTTCAGGAACCATTACGGAATTAAATCCGGAACTGGCGAATGCTCCGGATCTGGTAAATTCCGACCCATATGGTAAAGGCTGGATGATCAAACTCACAGTTAATGATCCTGCTCAGGTAGCAAAACTGCTGGATGCGGCTGCATACGAATCCCTGGTCGGATAATCAGGGTGGTATAATTTTTACAACTAACACTGCCTTGGGATCAACGGTTACATATAGTGAACAGGAACTGACCGCTGCTTTAAAAGCAAGGGATGAACAGGCTTTCTCTTATTTATATGATCATTATAGTGGCTCTCTCTATAGCATTATTCTCCAGATTGTAAAATCTCAGGAGGTTGCGAATGATATTCTTCAGGAAGTTTTTATAAGTATCTGGCGTAAAATAGAATCTTACGATCCCATAAAGGGAAGATTGTTTACCTGGATGCTGAATATCAGCCGGAATGCGTCGATCGACATGCTCAGATCGAAAAACTATCAAAACAGCCAGAAAAACCAGGAGATTAACGATAACGTATATGGAATAAACCAGGTGACGCAAACCAATATTGACAGTATCGGCCTCAGCCAATACCTGGGAAAACTTCGGCCCGAGCAGCGTGTTTTAATCGAACTTGCCTATTTTAAGGGCTATACACATGACGAGATCGCGCAGATTGAAGATATTCCACTGGGAACGGTAAAAACCCGTATTAGAAGTGCTTTATTACAACTAAGAGAATTTTTAAAATAAGTGAACGTACAAGACTACATATCAAGCGGAATTGTTGAAAGCTATGTGCTCGGACTTTCTTCACCTGAGGAAAGTGCTGAATTCGAACGTATGTGCGCCGCTCATCAGGAAATAGTTGCCGCCCGGAACGCTTTTGAAATTCAGCTGGAAAAAGATTTACAGCAGCAAAAGCTGGATCCGCCGCGTGAATTGAAGTCACGAATATTTTCTGAGATCGGTCGGGACAAATCGCCGTCTTCAAAAACTCAATTACCCAAACCATCTCTTGTGCCTCGAACCGGCTTCGCCAGATATGTGGCTGCTGCTTCGCTCATTTTGCTCGGAGGCAGTGTCCTGCTGAATTTTTATTTGTTAAGCCAGTATAAGAAAACGATTGCCAAAAATGAAGAACTGATTGCAATCCAAACTCAGGTCGCAGATAATAACAAGACGCTGCAAACGAGATTGTCAAATTACGAAAATGCGATCAGCCTGATGCAAAACCCGATTATGGCTGTTATTAGAATGCCGGGGGTTCCGAAGAGCCCAGCACCTTCGAGCCTGGCTACGGTTTACTGGAACACGCAATCCAAGGATGTTTACTTACTTGTAAACCAGCTTCCGGCACCATTACCCGATAAACAATATCAACTCTGGGCGATTGTAAATGGGAAACCGGTAGACGCAGGCATATTTGATATGACAACTGGATTTTCATTTATAAAACTTAAAAACATTCCTAAAGCCGAAGCCTTCGCGATTACATTAGAAAAAAAAGGAGGTAGCACAACTCCCGATATGGACGCGATGTTTGTAATGGGTAAGGTTACAGGTTAGGATCTTATCTTCGCAGCAATTTATATGCGCCAACGCCTTCAAAAACTCCTCTCAAAAAAATATCCGGCCCGTCTGTGGACTTTATTTATTCTTATTTTAATGGCTATCCCCGGAAACATGCTACCGAGGGAGGAAACCACTTTTATTCCAAACCTGGACAAACTGGTCCACGCCACTCTATTCGGCAGCTTCGTTTTTCTTTGGTCTATTTATTATGCAACGAGAAAAGAAAAAAATAATCATTCTGATAGCCGGTTTGTTTTAATTCTAATTATCGCCTGCTTATATGGTGTCGCTACTGAATTGATGCAGAAATATTTAATTCCAAATCGCGACTATGATATATATGATATCATGGCTGATTCTATTGGAGCCGTGTTAGGATTTTTATTTGTATTGCTATCAGTTAAATGGTTCCGAAATTCCTGATTACAACTGAGGAGATATAAAAAGTAAGCCCCTGTGGAAACAGGGGCCGTAACCAAAACTAACTGCTTATGAGAAAATTGACTGCTTTTGTGAAGTCAATAGAAAAGACCATTTAATATTTAACTGGCAATTCAAGTGCCAATTCTTTTCACTTTGATCATCCTCGATAAAAGATCTAGTACACAGATACTGGCAGAAAGCGAACCGAATTTCCCGGCTCTTTCTTAATAACAATTTTTTAAGATTGCTCTGTCGGCGCTTATTCAATTGCTGGTTGAATATTTTGATTCCAGCTCTCTATATTAAACGTAATAAACGTAAATAGGTTTAAAGGGTTTTTGTTAAGAAAATACTATTATGAATTTACTACTTAATTCTGTTTAACTCCAACTAATCATTTTAGTCCATTTAACTCTGTAGAAAAATTGCAACAGCTTATGCCGGTTTTGCAATTTTCTCAGCATTTTCAGCAAATTGAAGAGCATCTATAAATTCGCTGATGTTGCCATTCAGAATGTCCGGCAGATTATAAACAGTTAATCCTATGCGGTGGTCAGTTACTCTTCCCTGAGGGAAATTGTAAGTCCGGATTTTAGCACTACGGTCACCGGTACTTACCAGGCTCTTGCGATGTCTGGAAATTTCTTCCTCCTGTTTTCTTACCTGTTCTTCATAAAGCCTGGTTCTCAACATCTGCATCGCTTTCTCCCGGTTTCCCAGTTGAGATCTTTCGGTTTGACAAATTACTACCGTTCCGGTCGGCAAATGTGTTAGCATCACTTTGGTTTCCACCTTATTAACATTCTGTCCGCCAGCTCCTCCACTTCTGGCTGTTTCCATTTTTACGTCTGCAGGATTCAATTCAAAGTCTACTTCTTCAGCTTCCGGCATCACTGCAACTGTTGCAGCGCTTGTATGAACCCGGCCACTTTGCTCGGTATCGGGTACGCGTTGAACCCGGTGTACTCCGCTTTCAAATTTAAGCGTACCATATACGTCTTCACCCGTCACTTCTAGTTGAACCTCTTTATAACCGCCCACAGTTCCTTCACTTTCACTGAGAAGAAAAGTACGAAACCCTCTTTTTTCACAATATTTCATATACATACGCAGCAGATCTCCTGCGAACAAGCTAGCCTCGTCACCACCCGTACCTGCCCGAATTTCAATAATTGCATTTTTTTCATCTTGCGGGTCTTTAGGAATCAACATCTGCCGGATATCGGCTTCCAGAACGAGTTTTTTCTCCTCAATGGCGGTGGTTTCCATCTTTGCCAGCTCCCGTAATTCCTCGTCATCTCCATTTAAAGCTTCCCGGTTGAAGGCCAAATCCTCCAAGACATTGATATATTGATCATAAGACTTAACTATCTTTTCCAGACTCCGGTATTCTTTACTGGTAGAACTAAATTTCCTATTATCATTTACAATGGCAGGGTTGGTTAACGCAACGCCCAATTCATCGAATCTTGCCCGGATAGCATCCAGTTTGTCTATCATAACCTGCGAAAAATTTATATTGCTGCAAAGTTAACTGAACCATGAGTTATCGGAAATTGAAAGCGGATTATTTGTTTGACGGTTATCGGATACTTCCGGCTGATTCTGTTTTGATTTGCGAACCCAATGGCAGTATACTGGAAATTACCAACGAAAAACAGGCGGGCGGTGACCTCGAATATTTCCCTGGTATGCTCGTCCCGGGGTTTGTAAATTGTCATTGCCATCTTGAACTAAGTCATATGAAGGGACTTGTACCTGAAAAACAGGGATTGGTCAACTTTGTGCTTTCGGTAATGGCATTAAGATTACAGTCTTATCCGTCAAAACAGCAAGCCATTATCAATGCCGAGACTGATATGCTGAATACCGGAATAGTCGCCGTGGGGGATATATCCAACACTTCGGATACAATCCACGCAAAAATGGCGAAACGTCTTGAATACTACCATTTTATTGAGCTTTTGGGTTGGGCTCCGGAGTTTGCAAAAGAACGATATAAATCTGCAAAAAAGCTTGGTGAAGAATTAATAGGGCTCGGCTTTGAGGAAAATCATCTTTCGCTGGTGCCACATGCACCGTATTCAGTTTCCAATGAATTATGGGATCTGATGAAAGAAGGATTCCGGGATAAAACGGTCTGCATTCATAACCAGGAGTCTTTGGCTGAAAATGAATTTTTCCTTTCAGGAAACGGAGATCTGAACCGGTTGTATGCCCAAATGAAGATTGATAACAGCCATTTTAAAGCACCCGGTAGCAATAGCCTTCCCAGTTATCTTTCAAAATTGAAGGACGCAGACCGGATTTTACTCGTGCATAATACCTATATGGATAAATCGGATTTAATAGAATCCAGTCATTTCCACGAAAAATTATATCTCTGTTTGTGCCCAAATGCGAATCTCTACATCGAAAACAAACTTCCCAACATACCAATGTTTCTCGAACACACAGACCGAATTGTTTTGGGAACCGATAGCATGGCCAGTAACCGGCAGCTTAGTATACTTGAAGAAATGAAAACAATCAGGAGGCGTTTCCCTGATATATCGTTCGAAGAAATGCTTGTGTGGGCTACCTCTAATGGAGCCAAAGCACTCTCATTTGAAACCGTGCTGGGAGATTTTACAAAAGGAAAAAAACCCGGCGTTGTACTGATTGAAAATTTGATTGAGAGTGAGATCGGTGAAGCGAGTACAAGCCGGAGATTAATATAAGAGAATAGGAGTGCAGGAGTATACTCTTATACTTCAAGAAGCGTTCTTAAAACGGGAAGTGTTCTCAATGCTGTGAATCCCTGGATATGCATGGAATAAAAATCTTCGTAAGCTTCCAGCAATAGCCTTCTCCTGTCTTTATTGAGTTGCAGATCAGCAAGCTCAACCGGTTGTTTGATTTTTAATAAGTGAGCTGTTATTTCACTCAACGGATTTTCGAGATAATGCGGATGTAAAGGTTTTTCCTCTGTAAAATATCCTTCCTTTAAATCCAGGTAAATTCTTTTTTCATCGTAATTATCGTCGATACGTAATCCAAAAAAACCTGCCAGATGCAATGCAAAAAATAAAGGAAAGTTTGCCTGCACATTTCTTTCGCCCTGATCAACACCAATTAATGCATCCTCCATAAAATAATATAGATCCGGATTGGATTCGGGTTGTTTAAGACATTTCTGTAATAATTCAATCATAAATAAGGCAATCGAATTTGAAATGACATCGGACAAGATATTTCTGTACAGGAAACTCCAGCTATATTCTTTTAACCGGTTCAGATTTTTTGATTCCTGATGGTAAATAATAAGGTCCAGCATGGCTGCCGGTTGAAACATGCCGGCTTTTGACCCGCCTTTTCCCTTGCTTGTTCTGACTCCGTTTACCAGATAAGATTGCAAACCGAATAATTCTGTGAGAATGGTTACAATCACACTGGTTTCGCCATACTTGATGGTTCGCAGCACAATACCTTTTGTTTTATGGACCATAACCAATGGATTCCAGCGAAATTCGGTTAAAATAAGTTTCTTTGCCGGGCGAGAGTCAGTTTCATTTAAATCATTTCTTTATGTGGGGACGAATTGCTGCTTTTGTTTTAAAATTCAGGCTTGGACTTCTCCTGCTATTGTCTGTCATTTTTATATATGCGGTATTTCAGGCATCCAAAGTTGAATTGAGCTATGAATATACACGCGCTATTCCGACGGATAATCCAAAATATCAGGCATACCAGCAATTTTTGAAAATGTTTGGAGACGATGGCAATCTCCTTGTAATTGGTGTGCAAACTGAAAACCTGTTTAACAAGGATATTTTTAACAATTACCTTCAGTTAAGCAAGGACCTCAAACAAATAAAAGGCGTAGAACAGGTATTGAGTATGCCTGAAGCGATTATTCTTGAAAAAGACACAAATACAGAAAAGCTGATCCCCTATCCCATTTTCAGGAAATTCGAAAATCAGGCTTCTTTAGACAGCGCCAGAAAAACATTCGAAAATCTTTTATTTTATCGCGGGCTTTTATATAATCCGAATACGCATGCTTACCTGATGGCACTTTCTGTCAACAAAGAGATCCTGAATTCTGCGGCCAGGATTTCACTGATTGGAGGTATCGTCAAATTATCCAATGAGTTCGGCGCCGCGAATAAAATTCAGATGCATTATAGCGGATTGCCGCTCATTCGAACAAATATGGCTACCAAGGTAGCCAGCGAGATGAAATGGTTTTTGTTGGGTTCCGTCCTTCTTTCTGCTTTCATCCTGTTCCTTTTTTTCAGAAGTCTAAGCAACATGATATTGTCGCTGCTGGTTGTCATTATAGGTGTAGTGTTTAGTCTCGCAACCATGCATTTATTTGGATATAAGATAACTCTGTTAAATGCCCTGATTCCTCCCTTAATCGTCGTGATCGGTATCCCGAATTGTATATATTTCCTGAATAAATACCATAGCTCTTTCAGAGAAACAGGCGAAAAAAGAAAGGCTTTATATGAAATGATCAGCAAGATGGGGATCGTAACCCTTTTCTGTAATATTGCTGCAGCCATTGGCTTTGGTGTATTTGCACTGACAAAAAGCGCCATCCTGAAAGAATTTGGAGTTGTGGCAGGCATCAATATCATGTTGCTGTTTGTAATCTCCATCATCCTGATTCCGGCATCCCTCAGCTACTTGCCGGATCCGAAGATCAGGCATATGAAATATCTTTCAAACCGCTGGCTGATGACCCTGCTGGACTGGCTGGAAAAATGGGCTTTGCATCATAAGAGAACCATCTTCATTTCAACCCTGCTGATACTGGCGGTATCGTTCATCGGAATTACGCGTCTCCGTTCCGAGGCATACATACTCGATGACCTTCCAAAAACAGATCCGGTATATGCGGATTTGAAGTTTTTCGAAAATAATTTCAAAGGCGTGATGCCCCTGGAAATCCTGATCGACACGAAAAGAAAAAACGGAATTCGCGCGAATATGCTGCCAAACTTCACCAAAATTGATAAGTTATCGGCGTATATTGACTCCAGCACGGTGATGGCCAGACCTCTTTCAATCGTGGAAGGATTAAAATTCCTGCGACAGGCATATTATCATAATGACAGTCTGGATTACGGACTGCCAAACGAATTCGATCTTCCTTTCCTGGCGCCTTATCTTAACGTAAGAACCGGGAGCAGCACAAAACCCAGCGGCGTTATGAAACTGGCGAATAGTTTTGTTGACAGCAGTAAGCAAATATTACGGATCAGCGTAAATATGGCGGATGTTGGAAGTATTCGTCTTCCACAAATTCTGGGTGAAGTAAAAAACAGGGCTGATGAATTATTTGACACGGCACACTATAGAATCGAATTCACCGGTACAACGGTAACCTTTCTGGAAGGAAGTGCATTTATCATTGCGGGTCTGAAACAAAGTATCATCTGGGCCTTTTTGTTGATTGCAATATGTATGTTGTATCTGTTCAGAAGCATCCGCATCCTGATTTGTTCCTTATTGCCCAATCTGATTCCACTTGTAATTACAGCTGGTGTAATGGGATGGGTTGGTGTTCCTTTAAAACCTTCTACGGTACTCGTCTTCAGCATCGCATTAGGTATAGCGATAGATATCACCATACGCTTCCTTGTAAATTTCAAACAGGACACAAATGTCAACGGCACTGTGGAAAGCACAGTTATCCGGACAATTCATTCGACCGGAATCAGTATCGTATATACGTCACTGGTATTGATTGCCGGATTTGTCATTTTCTGTTTCAGCGGGTTTGGCGGAACACAGGCACTCGGCTGGCTGACTTCATTGACACTGGTGATGGCAACGATGACAAATCTGATATTTTTGCCAGCATTGCTGATAGCGATCAGCCCCCGGAAGAATGTGGCAAGCGGGAAATCATGAGAATTAGTTCCTTAATTTAAAACTTGTCTAAGTTTTGAATTCAATTCTTCGCCACGCAGTGATTCTGCAATCACTTTACCTGAAGGGTCTACGAGTACATTGAAAGGAATTCCCTGAAATCCGAATATTTCAACAGCCTGACTGTTCCAATATTTAAGATCACTCATTTGTGCCCAGTTCAGGTGATCCTGCATAATGGCTTTTTTCCATGAATCCTTATCCTTATCAAGCGACACACCAAGGATTGTAAAATTCTTTCCTTTGAATTCGTTATACGCTTTTACCACATTCGGATTTTCCATTCGACAGGGCCCGCACCAGCTCGCCCAAAAATCAATGAGCAGGAATTTTCCTTTGAAAGAAGAAATTGAAACAGCTTTCCCGTTTGGATCGGACATCACCAGTTCAGGGACCGTTTTGCCAACCCATGACTCATTGCCGGAGGATTGCTGATCAGGCGGCGGCTGACTATTTTTTTCCATTTCAGCCAGGAAAGCATTTCCCGGAAAACGCGTCTTGAGATCCTTTAATGACGTTTGCATTTGATCCGGCTGGAAACTTCTGGAGGCCCAGCCAAGAGCCAATACGCCCAACGTCGCATTCGGCGTATCCTGTATGAATTTTTTCAGGTAATCATTTAACTGCTCTACGGCTGTATTTTTCTTATTATTGGCAGCCACCAACGTACTGTCAGGCGCATTCAGTTTCTTCAGGCTGTCGAGTTCCAAAAAAGATTGCTGTATATCATTATTCAAATTACTCACCCGGGCGAGCAAGTCCTGCAATTGTTGACTGGCGGGCGACCCTGTGACCGTGTAAAAATCTTTTGTTTTTGAAAGGTCCGCATCAATTAGAATTTCGGGAGCATCGTTTATCAACGGAATGGCTAAAACATTCTCACCGAATACCAATTCAAATATTGCTTGTGTCTGACTCCTGGCATGAAAGATTAAATTCCCGGAGGCACCGGATATTTTTTGAGAATCGATGATCAAGGGTGGTTGCGATTTACCGTATACAATTTCTTCCAGAAATACCCATCCATCAGACTTTCCCGTAGCCTGTGGGGTTGTCAATTTATCGCTGTTCCGATAAGCGACTTTTACCTGGAACCGGCTCTTATCGGCGTTTCTGCAGGAAGTAAAAATCAACACACAGGTTAGTATCGGTACGAGTATTTTTTTCATATTCTTTATTGACATTTATTTTTCCAGTTTTTGGATAAGCAATTGATTCGTTAACTGGGGATCGGCCTGTCCATTTGAAATTTTTTTTACTTCCCCTACAAATAAACCGAGCAAACCTTTTTTCCCTTTTTTATATTCCAGCACTTTGTCCGGCATTTTATCCAGCGCCTGTTTTACCCACTCCAGAATCTGTGCTTCATCGCCGGTTTGGAGCAGATTTAAGCGGGTCGCGATTTCCAGCGGATCGCTGGCAATTCCGGCAACCATTTCCGGGAAAATTCTGGAGGATGCAATGGAAAAATGCACCCGACCATCTTCCACCAGTGCTATGAGCGATGCCATACCAGCAGGTTTCAGCGGGAAGGAAGAGATAGAAATACTGTTTTCATTAAGGAAAGATTTTACAGGACCCAGGAGCCAGTTTGCTGCAGCTTTATAAGATGCTGTTAACAAAACCAGAGATTCAAAATAATCCGCTGTTTCTTTATTATCTGTTATTACTTCAGCATCGTATCTGCTTAATTTATAATTCTCCATGTATCTGTTGATCAACTCCTCAGGAAGCGCTGGTATCGAATCCCGAACTTCACGAAGTAGTGAAACCGTTACGTCAAATGGTGGAAGATCGGGATCTGGGAAATAACGGTAATCATTTGCCTCTTCTTTTGAACGTAAAGAAAAAGTGGTTCCGTTTGCTGCATCAAAACTTCGCGTTTGCTGAGTGATGGTTTCATTTTTATCCGACAATTCTTTCATCCGCATTACCTCGAATTCTATGGCTCTTTTTACATTTCGAATTGAGTTCAGGTTTTTGATTTCCACTTTGGTGCCAAGCGCAATATCTCCCTTCTTCCGGATAGAAACATTTGCGTCGCATCGCATACTTCCCTCTTCCATATTTCCATCACAAACAGCAAGGTAACGGAGAATTCGTCGGAGGTTTGTCAGAAAAGCGACAGCTTCATCCGGATTATTCAGGCAGGGCTCTGTTACAATTTCAATCAGGGGAACACCGGCGCGATTGAAATCGAGGCTGGTAAAAAAATCACTCATATCATGGATACTTTTCCCTGCATCCTCTTCCAGATGAATCCGATTCAGTTGTACGCGCTTTTCTCCGTAAGGCATGCCGACGGTCACATAACCTCCCTTACAAATGGGAGTGGTGTGCTGAGAAATCTGGTATCCCTTCGGCAGATCAGGATAGAAATAATTTTTCCGGGCGAAATAATTCCTGGTTTCAATTTCTGAATGACAGGCAAGACCCATTTTTATGGCCATATGAACCGCCTCTTTGTTTAGAACAGGCAATGTACCGGGATAACCCAGCGTAACCGGACTGATATGAGTATTTGGCTCCGCACCAAAGCTGGTTTCATCCGCACTAAACAGTTTTGTTTTTGTAAGTAACTGTGCATGTACTTCCAGCCCGATCACCGTTTCGTATACTTCTGCAATCATATCAAAAATTAAAGACCGGTAAACAAACAAAAAGCGCAAAGAATGGCCAGCTTTTAGCCGGTTCTTTGCGCTTGGCGTGAACCAGTTGAATCCAGTGCACGAAGGTAAAAAATCGCAGGAATTTCTTAAGAATTCATTTGATACATCTAGAGTTCTGCAGTTTTCAATTTTCGGGGTATTTTAATATCAATGTCCTGACTTTTACCGGCACGAAGGATTTTAACTTTTATAATGGATTTATGTCGTGCTTCTTCCATTTGGTCAATTAATTCATTGGTACTATTTACTTCAGTTCCGTCAAACTGAACAATAATATCGCCTTTTTTTAATCCGGATTTGAAAGCGGTTGAGCTGTCTTCTACTTCCAGCACATTCACTCCTTTGCCATCTTCTGCATCCTGTGCTTTAATGCCCAGCTTTGGCTGTTTACGTTCCCAGTCCATATCCATCCCTCTCATATCGGGCATGGGCGGCATTCTGAAATTGTAGTTATAATTAAAATCCTTTTGTTTAAACTCCGATTTTTCCAGGGTTACCATAGCAGATTGCTCCTTCCCGTCTCTGGTAAAAACAATTTTTACTTTATCGCCTGGTTTAAAATTGTGAATTGTTTCAAAAAGGCCTTCCGGACTCTCAATTTTAGTGTCGTTCACTTTTGTGATGATATCTGCTTTCCGGATTCCCGCTTTTTCGGCGGGACTGCCTTCGGTAACCTCCAAAACGGTGGCTCCGCCTTTCTCGGCCTTACGGGAAGAAACACCCAGAAAAGCAGAATTCATCCGGATTTGTATTGATTTCTGAATTTTTCTTGCCATTTCATCTTTATTCTTCATATCCCTTTCCACCCTCTCATCATCCCAGGGATTCATACGGAAGGGCGAGGGAGAATATATTCCATTTACATCCCGATCTCCGCTGATTTCCCTTTTTTCGACAATAACATTTTGATCATCGAACTTTTCCAGTGGTTTTCCATTTATAAAATATTCCCCGTTTTTTATTTCCAGGGTGATTTTCGCGTCTTTATCCCCCTTCTGGCGTATGATTATTTCTGATTGATCGCCATTTTCAATCGTGACGGTGTTGGGTGGAGGTGGAGGTGGGGCTACAGCAGGCTGGGCATTTGTTGTGAGAACAACGGCCATGCAAAACATGCCGATTGGAACCGCCTGGCAGAAGTGTTTTTTCATCAGTTGTAAGTTTTTATTTAGTAACTACGTCAAGTTTCGTATTTCAAATATAGGAATTATTCTGAAATACGAAAATATTCGGATAATTGATTTTCTTCAGTTTTAACAGATTTTTTAAAATGGTCCCCGGACGAAGAGGTTATTTAATAGACGAATGAAACCGGTAATAGCAGGATTGGCTTTATAGCAATGCCTTCAATGAAATCAGAATTGATTCCAAAGCTCCGGTATCCTGACCGCTGGCAGAGGCAAGCGTTTTTTGTCCTCCGCCCCCACCCTTTATTTTGGGGGCAACCAATTCTCTGATCAGTTTTGAGGCATCCAGATTTTTTTCGCTGACCAGCAGATCTCCGATGCCGATCGCGACAAAGGGTTTTCCTTCAGAAATAACCGCAAGCACTAATAAAAGAGTTTGAGATTCTGC
>DASXNJ010000110.1:0-8443 GCA_036495145.1 Puia sp. | reverse complement strand
GCGGAAGTGCTGAATACGACAATCGGAAGTTCGTTCCATTTGTCATTCCTTTTTATTTCCTCCAGGGTTTGTTTGCCATCCATTACCGGCATGTTGATATCCAGGATTACCAGGCACGGCAGGTCTGACTCACCTGCTCTTTTGAGATACTGGAGGGCCTCTTTCCCGTTTGTGGCGTAAGCGACTGTATAGGAAGGATCTACCTTGAATATGGCATTTCGTATCAGCTCCCGGTCGTCGGGATCGTCATCTACACAGAGCACTATTCGGGCCATAGTTCCACCTGAATTTATTGAGGTTCCGGTTGCAGAGATAAGTTTATTTAAATAATAATAAAAATTATTCATTAAAATTTTTTAAGTTGTTTATGCACTTAACTTCAAAGGATTAAACGACGCTATGCCAGGAGATTCCATTAAAATCAACAACAAGGCTACCGCTCAAAATACTTATGATGCCATTGTAATCGGATCAGGTATTAGCGGCGGTTGGGCCGCCAAAGAATTTTGTGATCACGGGTTGAAAACGCTTGTGCTGGAAAGAGGAAGAAATGTGGTACATCTCAAAGATTACCCGACGGCGACGATGAACCCCTGGGATTTTCCTCATCACGAAAAACTGCCCTTGGCGGTCACGGAAAAGAACCCCGTGGTGAACCGATGTTATGCATTCAATGAAACCTCCCAGCATTTCTTTGTAAAAGACATGGAACATCCTTATATACAGGAAAAGCCATTCGACTGGATCAGGGGATATCAGGTAGGGGGAAAATCACTTCTTTGGGCAAGGCAAACACAGCGGTGGAGCAAATATGATTTCATGGGCCCAGGAAGGGATGGATTTGCAGTGGAGTGGCCTCTTGCTTACGAAGAGCTGGCACCCTGGTATAGTCATGTAGAAAATTTTGCGGGGATCAGCGGAAATTTCGATGGGCTCGACACGCTGCCCGATGGCGATTTCCTGCCCGCCTGGGAAATGAATTGCGTAGAATCAGATATCAGTGGAAAAATCAATGCACATTATAAAGACCGCCATGTAGTTCAGGGGCGCTGTGCACACCTTACCAAACCCAGGGAAATTCATTTGCAACAGGGAAGAAATCCCTGCCAGGCACGCAGCGAATGTGAAAGAGGCTGTCCTTTTGGAGGATATTTCAGTTCCAATTCTTCCACTTTACCCTGGGCATTGAAAACGGGTAATCTGACCATCCGACCCTTCAGTGTGGTTCATTCGATCATTTATGATGAGCAGAAGAAAAGAGCATCCGGTGTGCGCGTGATCGATGCGAATACAAAAGAAGAAATTACCTACTATGCAAAAGTGATCTTCGTGAATGCGGCTACGATGAATACAAACCTGCTGCTGTTGAACTCAGTTTCCAGCCGATTCCCGAATGGCCTCGGAAATGACAATGGTTTGCTGGGAAAATATATCTGTTTTCACAACTACCGGGGAAGTGTAAACGCAGCATTTGACGGACCGATGGATAAATATTATTTTGGCCGAAGGCCGACACAACCCATGATGCCAAACTTCCGGAATGTGCATAAGCAGGAAATGGATTTCCTAAGGGGTTATATGGTATTTTTTGGTGCAGGACGAGGCCGGGGAAAATATAATGCGGAGGAGCAAATGGGAAGTGCCTTAAAAGAAAATCTTTCCGAAGCCGGAGGTTGGTATGTATCCTCGCAAATGCAAGGTGAGACGATTCCAAAAGAAACAAATCATGTGCGGTTGAGTAAGGAAAACAAAGATGCCTGGGGTATTCCGGAGCTGGTTTTATCAGTAGACTATGACGAGAACGACGTGAAATCCATGAAGGATTATTTGGAACAGACATCTGAAATGCTGGAACTCGCGGGCTGTAAGGACATTCAGGCGAGTGACAGTAAACAGGCACCTGGTTTGGACATTCACGAGATGGGCGGTTGCCGGATGGGGAAGGATCCCAAAACTTCCATGTTGAATAAATACAATCAGTTTCACCTTTGTCCGAATGTATTTGTAACGGATGGGGCCGCGATGGTTTCAACAAGTACCCAGAATCCCTCCCTGACTTTTATGGCTTTTACAGCAAGAGCCGTTGATCATGCCGTTTCAGAATTAAAAAAAGGAAATATTTGAATACATATGATGCCATCGTAGTGGGCTCCGGCATCAGTGGCGGATGGGCAGCCAAAGAACTTTGCGAGGCGGGCTTAAAAACACTTGTTTTGGAACGGGGAAGGGATGTTAAACACCTGAAGGATTATCCAACTGCTATGCTCGCCCCCTGGGAATTTCCCCACCGGGAAAAAATGCCGGAAAAATTTATCAAAGAAAATCCGCTGATTACACGTGCGGCCGGATTCAGTGAATCCACTCAGCATTTTTTTATACAAGATAAGGATCATCCATACGAACAGAAAAAACCATTCGACTGGATCCGGGGATATCAGGTTGGTGGAAAGTCGTTGATTTGGGGAAGAGCCTGTCCCCGCTGGAGCCCGTATGAATTTATATCACCCGCGCGTGATGGGTACGGTATTGAATGGCCTGTCGGTTATCATGATATTGCACCCTGGTATTCACATGTGGAGAAATTTGTGGGGATCTGTGGAAGTAACGACGGTTTGGAATCTATGCCCGATGGCGAATATCTTCCGCCGTTCGAATTTAATTGTGTTGAAAAAGATCTTTCAAAAAAAATCAGTGAACACTATACGGACCGACGGATGATTCACGGCCGCTGGGCACAACTGACTGAGCCAAGAGACATTCATATCAGGCAGGGCAGGGGGCGATGCCAGGCACGTGATCTTTGTATGCGAGGTTGCCCGTTTGGTGGCTATTTCAGTTCCAATTCTTCCACATTGCCCTGGGCAGCAAGCACGGGGAACCTGACCGTTCGTCCTCACAGCGTGGTCCACTCTGTCATCTTTGATGAAAAGAAAAACAAGGCAACCGGTGTTCGCATAATCGACTCCGTTAGTCATGAAGTAACAGAATATTTTGCACGTATTATTTTCATGAATGCGTCGGCTCTAAACACAAATCTTGTCCTGCTGAATTCTGTCTCCCCCCGTTTTCCAAACGGCCTTGGAAATGATCACGACATTCTGGGAAAATATATTTGTCATCATAACTATCTGGGTACGATGAATGGCAGGATAGAAGGATATCATGATACTTACTATTATGGCAGAAAGCCGGCCGAATCTATGATGAATAACTTCAGGAATTTCAAGAAGCACGACATGGATTTCGTAGGTGGCTATATGGCCTTTATGGGTTGTTACAGAACAAGAGGAGCCAGCACAGATGGACCGGAAATCGGGGCCGATTATAAAAAAGCACTGTCTGAAGCAGGTGACTGGGGCTGTTATATGTATATGCAGGGAGAAACCATTCCCAAGGAGTCAAACCGTGTTTATTTGAGTAAGGATCAAAAAGATCAATGGGGGATACCCATGCTGGTTACCGATGTTGCGTATGACCGGAATGACGAACTGTTATTGAAAGATTTCATCGAACAGGGTACGGAAACGCTTACCAATGGGGGCGTAAAGGATATTGTATCATCAAACCGGAACTGGGCTCCCGGCCGGGATATTCATGAAATGGGCGGTTGCCGCATGGGAAAGGATCCCAAAACTTCGATGCTTAACAACTGGAATCAGCTTCATCAGTGCAAGAATGTTTTTGTTACCGACGGTGCCTGTATGACTAGTACCGGAATGCAAAGTCCATCTATATTATATATGGCTTTTACTGCCCGGGCAGCCAATTTTGCGATAAGTGAATTAAAAAAACGGAACTTATGATAAAATTTTATCTCATTAATTGACTAATATTTATAAATAATACATATTAATTTTTTCATAATGTAACATTTAATAGGATTTTGTTTTATTTTACAACTGATTTTAGTCGTCGTTAACATCTTATTCACTAAAACTATTTTCAGTATGAACAAAGTCACATTAAAAACAGCGGCACCGTTTGTCCTTCTTGTTCTCTTTTCTTTACTGGCCCTATTCGTGCCTTCTTTAACAAATTTTGACGAGGGTAAATACAATGGGGCAGATATCGCCTGGATCATTGTAGCCACGGCGCTTGTATTTTTAATGACTCCGGGACTGGCTTTTTTCTATGGCGGAATGGTGAACCGGAAGAACGTGATTTCGACGATGATCAAGAGTTTGATTGCCGCGGGCCTCGTTTCAGTACTATGGATTGTGGTAGGTTATAGTCTTTGTTTCGGACCTGATGTTAAAGGTTTGGGGCTAATCGGAGATCCTACGGTTCATTTTATGTTTAAGGGAGTGAATTCCGGCAAGCCATGGGTTTTCATGCCGACCGTTCCACTAACTCTTTTTGCATTGTTCCAATTAATGTTTGCGATCATTACTCCCGGATTGGTTGTTGGTGCAGTTGCTGAACGTATCAAATTTACATCCTACGTTTTATTTGTGATTTTATTCAGTCTGCTTGTGTACGCTCCTCTGGCACACTGGAGCTGGCATCCGGATGGCATTCTTGCCAAATGGGGTGCACTGGATTTTGCGGGAGGAACTGTAGTCCATATTTCAGCCGGTTGTGCGGCGCTCGCGGGAGCCATCGTTTTGAAACAACGCAGAAGTCATATTGAACATATTGAAATTCCACCGGCAAATATTCCGTACGTTTTGATTGGAACCGGTCTGCTTTGGTTTGGTTGGTTTGGATTTAATGCCGGATCAGCCGGTGCAGCCAATGCGCTTTCCGTATCTGCATTTGCCACTACCAATACAGCTGCCGGTGCTGCCGGCTTGTCCTGGATGTTTTTTGATGTAATAAAGGGTAAAAAACCATCAGTTCTTGGATTCTGTATCGGAGCGGTTGTGGGTCTGGTAGCCATTACACCGGCGGCCGGATTCGTTGCTATTCCACAAAGTATTTTCATTGGCGTGGTAGCGGCAGTCATCTCAAATACAGCTGTATACTGGCGTTCAAAGACCAAACTGGATGACACACTGGATGTGTTCCCCTGTCATGGTATTGGTGGTATGGTCGGAATGCTGATGACCGGAATATTCGCTACAAAAACAGTTAATTCAGCGGGCGCAGATGGCTGGTTCTATGGAAATCCTGCATTTTTCTGGACGCAGATCAAAGCCTTGTTAGTGGTCGTTCCATTCAGTTTTTGTGTTTCATTCCTGATTTTCAAATTTATAAATATGATCCTCCCAATCCGTGTGAGCAAAACTGAAGAGGAAGAGGGATTGGATGCCAGCCAGCATGCCGAGAAATATATGCAGGGTCATTTACTGGTAACAACTCCCTATGGTGTAAAAGAAGAAGCTGTCTAGTATAATGGTCAATTGTTAACTATCAATTATTAATTGTAGAGCATATAGTCGTTGACGGTTAACTTAAAGCACAAAGCGTAAAGCGTAAAGCTGAATGCTTTGTGTTTTTTTGTTTTGTAAATGAATTTCATGCTCCGCTTTAAGCCTTGCACTTTAAGCTTTAAGCTTAACTTTGTCTTGATTCAACGCGTGACATTTGAGATATTTAAAAGCCGTCAATAAATACTTCTGGAAATATAAATGGAGGCTGTTGCTGGGCCTCATTTTTGTGATCCTATCCAATTACTTCCGCATTCTGGCTCCCCAGGTCACGGGGTTTGTGGTGAATTCCGTGGAAAAGGAACTGACAGCCCAGGTTCATTCGAAATCTCCGCAGCCTGTTTCCGTTGCAAATCAGATCAGTAATGCCAGAACACAGAAAGCGGATACGGCCAATTATGATATTCTTGTCAAGAAATTTATTCGTAGTCTAAATTCCTCGGATCAAAGTTTTAAACATAAAGTAGCCATCTCAGGTCTTACTTTATTGTTCCTTGCCATTCTCGGAGGGATATTTATGTTCTTCATGCGACAAACCTTGATCGTCATGAGCAGACATATTGAATTTGACCAGAAAAATGAAATTTACCAGCATTACCAGCAACTGGATACTTCCTTTTACAAGACACATAGTACAGGCGACCTCATGAGTCGTATGGCTGAAGACGTCAGTCGTGTGAGAATGTATACCGGGCCTGCTGTCATGTATCTCGCGAATCTTTTGGCAACCATCGGTTTCAGTTTGTATTTCATGATACGAAAAGATGCTTTGCTCACCTTATATGTTCTTGCGCCATTACCTATTCTCGCGGTCACTATTTATATGGTCAATAACCTGATTCACAGAAAAAGTGAAAGAATCCAGGCATTATTGAGCAAACTGACAACCAATGCACAGGAATCCTATAGTGGCATCCGGGTCATTAAGTCTTTTGTGCAGGAAGCCGCCATGCTCCGTTTTTTCCGGGCGAACAGCGAGGACTACAGAAAAAATGCGATCAGCCTGGCCAAGGTAGAGGCTGTATATTTTCCTTCGATGGGTCTGATCATTGGCCTGAGTACACTTTTAACCATCATGATCGGCGGATTTTATGTGATTCATGGAACACATCAGACAGACCTTGGTACTATTACTGAATTCGTCATTTATATTACAATGCTCACTTTTCCGGTAAGTGCCATAGGCTGGGTAGCCAGCATGATCCAGCGTGCGTCTGCGTCACAGAAAAGACTGAATGAGTTTTTGGAGACCAAACCAGCCATTCAGAACATTCAGCAACCGAACCGCCTGTCGTTAACAGGAAACATTTCATTTGACCATGTTGATTTTGTTTACGCGCATACAGGGATCCATGCGCTAAAAGATTTCAACCTGCAGGTACAAAAGGGCGAAAAGATCGCCGTTATTGGAAGAACAGGTAGCGGGAAAACCACGCTGGCACAGTTAATTTTGCGTTTTTACGACCCAACCCGTGGAACGATCAACATGGATGGCAAAGACATAAGAACACTTGACCTGTCTGATTTCAGAAATCAAATCGGATATGTTGCTCAGGATGTATTTCTTTTCAGCGATACAGTAATGGGAAATATCCTTTTTGGGCTGGAAAATAAATTTCCGGCGGAAGCAAAAAAGGCAGCAGAATATGCAAGTATTGACAATGAGATTCATCAGTTTTCATCAGGGTATGATACCATGATCGGAGAAAGAGGTGTTACTTTAAGCGGTGGTCAGAAACAAAGAATCTCTATCGCCCGGGCTTTAGCCGGCAATCATGAAATCGTCATTTTCGACGACTGCCTCAGTGCGGTCGATGCCCGGACAGAAAAGGAAATTATCAGTAATTTGTATAACTACCTTCAAAATAAAACAGCCTTCATTATTACCCACCGTATCTTTTCACTCTTTGAATTTGACCGCATTGTAGTTCTTGATCACGGAAAGATGGTGGAAACAGGTACTCATGAAGAATTGCTGGCCAGAAATGGTCACTATACACGCCTCTATGAGCAGCAGCAAAAGACGGGCGAGGAGCTTCAAACCCGCAGCTGACCTGAATTGCGTAAAAACACGCGGTATTGCTCATAATGGGGAATTTTTTGCCAGTTCCATAACAATATTATATTTGTATGGGCTTGCTTTATTTTTTTACCTAAAACAACGAACGTGGCGTACGAGAACAATGACAAACGAATGGAAAGCGTGTACAGCAAACGAATCAGGGCCGGTAAGCGAAGGACTTATTTTTTTGATGTACGGGCTACACGAAGCAATGATTATTATCTAACGATTACCGAAAGCCGTAAGAAATTTAATGAAGACGGTTATGACCGGCACAAAATCTTCCTGTACAAGGAGGACTTCAATAAATTTATCAAGGCACTTACGGAAGCAGTTGATTATGTTAAGACTGATCTGATGCCCGATTTTGATTTCGATGCATTTAACCACGACCAGATTCCGGAAAATGGCGAAGTTCAACATGAAAACCATGATTCAGTAGAATCTCCTATTGATCCTGTTATTAATGTGTCTGAACCTGAACCGGTAAAAGCTGAAGCTGTTACTGCCACTGTACAACCGGCTTCTTCAGGTACCGATCATTTGGAGGAAGTGGATAAATGGTAATTTAAGGCTAAGGTTAACGTTATTTTAATTTGGTGCAAAGTATTGAAATGCTTTGCATCATTTTTTTTGGATCAACGTATCAGGATATTTGTCTACTGTTTACCGATATAAAATCCGCGGCCCGTTTTGTTATATTCCCCCAATAAAACTGAATATAGAAATCGGGTGGCATTTGAGCTTTCATACTGATTGCCCGCGCGACTGCTTCTGCGAAAGAATTCCAGTCACTGTCAGGACACACGATTAGTTTGCCATTGCATAAAGCAGGATCAAGCCCAATTGCTCCGTTGTCTGTCGATACTGTATTCAGATTAAATGCCAATGCTTCCACGAGTTTTGTTTTTATTCCACCACCGGATTGTACCGGGTTCAGAAATACATTACATCCTGTCAGATATAACTCAAGGTTTTCTACAAATCCTAAAACTATAACATTCGGATAGGA
>DASXNJ010000109.1:0-13264 GCA_036495145.1 Puia sp. | reverse complement strand
GGATATTTTAAGGATCTTAGTAAAATCAAATTTATGGCAGTCCATATAATCAAAAAGTTTGCCTGAGAAAGTTATGGAGAACCAAAGGATTTGCCGGTTACAAAACTCATAATCCGCTCTTTATAATTAAGACCGATCGGTAACTGGGTCTTCCCCATGTCTACCGAATTTCCGAATACGGCTTTGATATGCGTAATCGCGACGATGTAAGATTTGTGTATACGAATAAAATTTCTGACCGGGAGGAGATTTTCCATGTCGACCATCGTCTGATGAGTGACTATAACATGATCAGGGGTGTGGATTTTAAGATAATCCTTCATCCCTTCAATATAAATGATGCCGGAAAAACTGATTCTGAAGAATTTTCCTTCCGAACGGATAAAAATGTGATCACGACTTGCTGATTTTACTTCAGCATCAGGTGTTTTAAATATTTTTCCGTCAATAATTTTATCGATGGTTTTGGAAAACCGTTCATAGGAAACCGGTTTTAATAAGTAATCAATAACATTGAATTCATAACTTTCCAATGCATATTCGGGATATGAAGTTGTAAAAACGACAAGCGGTGGATTGGTAAGAGAGCGCAGAAAATTGAGACCGGTCATACCGGGCAATTGAATATCAAGGAATATAAGGTCCACTGTTTCCCTTTCGAGCGCTTCCTTTGCTTCGGGCGCATTGCGATATGTCCCCAGCAAATTAAATCTTCCGGATCTCTCCAGGTGATTTTTAATAACGTCCTGGGCCAGCCTTTCATCTTCTATAATGATACATCTTATCAAGCAAGCCGGTTAATAATATTAATGAAACGGTGAACGTATTGTTGCTCAAAATTACGTCAAGTGTGTGAGCATCCGGATATAGTTGTTGCAATCGTTCTTTGGCATTCTTAAACCTTGATTTACTTTCCTTTCTATCTTTGATTTCTGTCTGAATAATGTCAAGTGAATATGCATCAGGATATAGTAATTCCAGAACGCTTTTGCTGTTCACAAGACCTTTGCCCTGTATTTTCTTTGCCTGGGTTTCCAGTTCGAGGCTGGTATTGTTAATTACATTTAGAACAATCTGTTCCTTACTTACCTTTAGTGTTATATAAATAAACGGTTTTGCAAATGAATTGTCGATGGCATGTTTAAATCCGTTTTCGATAAATGAGATGAATAAGAAAGGTTCTATCATAATACCTTCGGTGGATCCTTCAATGGTAAATTTTATATCAGCATCGTATCTTATTTTTTCTATTTCTATATAATTTCTGATAAATTCAATTTCTTTTTCAAGCGGAATTTTTTCTTCATTGCATTCATAAATCAGAAAACGCATGATATCCGACAGCCTGATCACAACCTCCGGTGTCTTCTCGTTTTTGTTCAGGCTGAGGGAATAAATACTGTTCAGTGTATTGAAAAGAAAATGCGGGTTTAACTGGGTGCGAAAATACCGGAGTTTATAAAAAGTATTATCCTTTTGAAGTTCTTCAATTGTCTCTTCTTCGTTCAGATTTTTTCTAAGATAGGCGATTGAAATAGCCAGAAAACTATTGATAAAAATCCAGCTGCCTTCCCGTGCCAGGCTGACCGTTGAAAAGGCAAAATAATATTGACCCACACCCTGTACAAAAAATATCATGATTCCGTTCATCAGAAAAACAAGGCCTAAAACAACCGGGATGAATAGAATCGTCAGAAGACCAAATAAGAAGTGTTTTCCGGTATAAAGGAATTTAGGTATGACAACTCTTGAGTAAATAATATACAGAGGTGATATAAAAAGACTTACCAATATCAGGGCGATCCAGGCCGTCTGCTGATGCGGGAATATCCCCAGACCGTTTACTATCGGATTCAAAAGCACAAAAAATACCCAGCAAAACAACTCGGTTTTATGAACACCTTTTACTACCCGGTCGTTATCGTATTCCATAAGCGAGACGCTTTATAGGGGTTAAACAATTTTTCTTTGCTGTACAAAACTACCTAAGGGCTTGATAACCGGAAATTATTTCGACAAACCGGGTAACTGAATCGATGTAATTCATTGAACCGGCATGATGGGAGAAGTGGCCTCGCCAGGAATCGAACCTGGATCTGGAGCTTCGGAAACTCTTATACTATCCATTGTACGACGAGGCCTATTTTATCAATCCGGGAACATTGCTACTGAAGATTTTTATGGCAATGGCCAGCAATATTACGCCAAAAAATTTACGTATGGCAACCATTCCTCCGGGACCTAAAATACGCTCTATCAGGTTGAGGGATTTCAAAACGGCATAAACGATGACCAGATTGATAAGGATGGCGATCAATAATATGCTCTCATGATAATTTGCTTTCAGCGAAATGATGGTGGTAAGGGTTCCTGAGCCGGCTATCAATGGAAAAGCAATCGGCACCACCAGGGAGGACTTTGAATCCTTATCCGCTTTAAAAAATTCGATACCAAGCACCATCTCCATCCCGAGAATAAAAATGATGATCGATCCTGCAACGGCAAATGAATGGGTTTCAACACCAAGCACCTGCAATAAAGGCTCTCCCAGAAATAAAAACAGAATCATCAGGCCACCCGAAATGAGCGTCGCCTTTACTTCCTGGATTCCGCCCATCTGCTTTTTGAGTGATAAAAGCAGTGGAATCGAACCTACAATATCAATCACGGCAAAAAGGGTAAAGGTCACGGTCAGTAACTCATTAAATCCTGATTGCATGATTTGGGTTTGAGAATGATAACAATCGCTCAAAACTAATTATTAATTATTAATGATCGTTATTAACTCTTATACTTCTCATACATGCTCTTACTGTTGCACCAGTAACGTCTTAATGGGAATTATTCCCGGTGTTACAGAGAAGCTAAATTTCTTTTTTCCCGTTTTATCAAAACAAAAAACTTCGCCGGAAGAAACATAATCTTTTGCATCGCCTACATATACATCACCGGTTGCAGGATCTATATCCAGCCCATAAGGATTTACAACCACTGTACCATCAGTTATAAATGAGGTTCTGACAGGAGCCAGACTGGCGGGATTGAATATTCCTACATTCGCAGCGCCCAGAGAACCACCTGTTGTGAATAGGTTGCTATTATAATATCGAACACTGCCGAATGTGCTATCGACCGATTGCAGGGTACTTGAGTTGACGTTCACTTTTACCAGTCTTGGCTTTACAGCGTGATAATCTCCCGTACAAACAACAAAAATGTTACCTGCATTATCTGATGTAATACTGCCCGGGTTTATTCCTACTACAATCCTGGCCGTTTCGGTAAGCGTATTCAAAGGAATAACAGACACGGTAGAATCGTAAGCCGCACTGAAACCTCCGGTATTACTGACGTATAAAATGTCGCTGGCAATCACCATCTGCGCGGGATTTGATCCGACGGTTATAAGTTTTGTGATTGCCAGAGAGGAAGTGTCAATAACAGCAACCGTTCCATCGGTCGAAGAGACATATACATTGCTTCCCGAGGCCACGATATTTTCGGGCCCCCTGTTTACGCCTGCATTTTTAAAGCTGATCGTGTCTATAAACTTTGCTGTAATACTGTTCGCTACAGCCACGTATCCCGAAACATTCATAACGATATACATTTTCCCGCCATATATAATAAAGTCACTTCCTGTATCACCCAGACCGAAACCGTTGACATTTTTAAAAAAGTCTGTTGTTTGTGTGCTGCTGGCAAAATCGTAGTAAGTCAGCATTGTATTATTCGCGCCGTATGATCCCTGATTTAAAACAAACACGCCCGTCGTTACTTTTGGTGGAACGGGTGGGGGTGCGGGTGTGTTATTCTTGGAACAGGAAAATAAAAAAGTGAGAATTACGCAGGCTGCCAATAACAGTTTGTTTCTTTTCATATCTGAGTTTTTATAAGTTGTTAATTATTATACTTAATTTATAAGATCTGCCGGGCATCGGATAATAGTGAATCACGTCATATTGCTGATTGAAAATATTGTTCACTTCTCCTTTGATGGTTGTTTGAAAATATTTGAAGGGAAGCCGTACGGATACAAAAACATCCTGCTCGTTCCAGCCAGGCAGCAGATTGGTCGGGTCGTTTTCGCCCAGTGTATACCTTTCACCCGAAAATAGAATATTGTATCCGGCACTCCAGATCTTGTAATAAAGTGCAGCCATTCCGGAACCGGATTGATTTGGGGTATAAGGAATTTCATCCTTATAAACTGAACCCGACGGATCTGTCACATCCAGGGCCTGTTGCCAGGTATAAGCAATCCTTGCTGACCACTTCAGATCAGATGAGAATTTCCCGTCGAGTTGTGTATTGATATCGATACCCGTTATCCGGACCTTCCCAATGTTTTTCATGGTCCAGATAAAAAGATTTTGAGCCGGTACAGCAATAATTTTATCTCTGACATTATTATAGTATCCATCCGCACTAAAACTGAACTGGCTAACCGTTGATTTGAAGTTTCTGGCATACGTAATCCCTGCATCATATTGTTCGGAATACTCGGGAAACAACCTGGGGTTGATATTCATATTATAGGTATAATACAAATCATTGAACGTTGGCATCCTGAAAATATCCTTGTAAAATAAACGGAATAAAAAAGGGCTTTCTGAATTTGGCTTATATCCGACCGCAAACGCAGGTGTAAATTTATTTTTGTTTACCGCCGCCGTTCCGGTAATTGTTTTATCGTTGATGTTTGTATTCAGCAATGATGCACTCGCCTGCCAGTGTGTTTTCGTAAATTGAATCATCAGATTGTTCCAGGCACTCGTTCGGGTCGGTGCAGGAAACGAATTTATATTAGCTGAAAGATGCGTTGAAGCCAGGTCAGAGGCAAGAGAGAATGAAAAATATTCTCCAAGGCGGTGACTCAGCGACAGGCTGCCATAAATTTCATTCTGTGTATATCTGTCATCCAGACCTCCTGCATTATTCAGGAAATTGGGATCTGTGTATTTCGTATATATCGAGCTAAATTTAACAGATGCCAGAATAGTAGTGTTTTTGCTTAATTTTTTTATGTACCGGCTCTGGATAAAAAAATTTTTATCCTCCAGACGCTGCACCGATATATCGTTGAAAAAAATGATACTGCCAGGCAGCCCTCTTTCAGAATGATAACCCCAGACCTTGATCTGTAAAATGGAACTGTCGGAGAAGCGACTGACTACATTTATTTCTCCCTGGAAAGCCTGAATATCGGAATTGCTGCGATATAGTTTTTGTGAGAACATTCCATTTTCAACATGATAGGGATAGTCTCCTTTGGCCCATGTTGCCTGCGCATTGGTACTCACTATGGTGTTTTTACTCAGAGGAAAATAAATACCTGCGTAAGGCTGCCATAATCCGAAGGAGCCTGCATTCATCCCCGCCACCCATTTTGTTTTGGAAAAGTTTGTTGTATTAAAAGAACTGCTGGTAAATGAGAGAATGGAAGCAGAAGAATATATGCGTGCTGGCAGGGGAATCTGTTGCGGGTTGGCCTGATCCAGTTCCAGGGACTGTACAAAAGTTGCGGAGAATTTGCTGAGGTCAACCTGACCTGTCTGCGCGTCGGCAATATTTATTCCATCGTAAACCAATCCCGTGTTGAGCCCCCCAAGACTTCTTACGGAAATTGTTTTCAAACCGCCAACACCTCCATAGTCTTTTATTAAAACGCCTGAGAAATATTTTGCTGCGTCTGCAATGTTTTCAGCATTGATCTGAAAGAGCGCCTGATGATCCAGAACCTGTACGGGAACAATTGCCACAAATGGATTTCGTTTCTTTTCTCCTGTTACGGTTACTTTCTTCAATACGTTGCCGCTGTTGGATTTCTTTTGTGCAAAGAGAAGACCTGCCGGTGCGACATAAAGTGCCACACTGATCAGAACATACCTGGTTACATTAAAATAAAAGTCCACTTACTTTTCTTTGTTTTTGCACCTTCTTCGAAAAAGTTCGGCAAGGCCTGGGCGACGAGCGGGGAATAATGCGAGAGCCGTATATACTCCGCCTGCCTTTCACCCGAAAGCGTTGCGATTAATATTTTATCTGGCAGGTCTTCTGGCTTGTTTCCTGTTTACTGCCTTCCCATACCGCCGTTGCGGCACAGTGGCTGAAGTGTAAACTTTTTCCCGCTTTTGACAGGATGAAACTCACAGCTACGGGGATAGCGCCGGTATCACACCGGACTTCCCTTTTAACCCCGCCTTGGCGGGGACCAGATTCTGCAAATGTAATCAGCGAATGAGAAGATCGAAGAATTTATTTTTTAGCGACCTTATTAAAACTGACGGTCAGTCCGACAAAATAGTTAGCCGTGGCTGCAGCATTATAATACCTGCCGGCTGCAGCGTTGATATCGTTGCCCAGGCTGTATTTCGCATTGAAAGCATTATCGACGCCCGTGAAAGCCGTAAGATTTAATTTTTGTACAGATGTCGAATATCCGATCCTGCCACCGACCAGTTGATATGCACCGGCAAAAGCACTATTGGCATCATCCAACGGCATTTTATCACTGTAATAATAAGTAAGGTGCAGGAAAATACCAGGCCGGCTGGTCAGATCAATTCCACCGGTAAAAGTGTTGTCGGCCACCCCGGGAAGGTGTTTGCCATCGTAGTTCACGGTATTTTTCTTAAAATCGCCATAAGTAAAATTGTTCAGTGTATAAGATGCCCAGAGACGCGCACTATTTATCAGGCCCATGGCAGAAGGCAATAACTGATAGGATACCTGGGATTCAATTCCCTTTTGCGTGGTTGATCCGGCATTAGTGTAATAATCAGCATTGCTGGAATCCTTACGGACAACAATCGCCTGTTGCAATTCAAAATAAAATCCGATGATTTCCACATAAAGACGTTGATTAAAGAATCCTGATTTTATGCCGGTTTCATAACTGATGCCGTTCTCCGGCTGCAGGTCGGTGTTGATGCTACCGGTAGAAGGCAATACTTCAGCAACGGCAGGAGGAGAAAATCCTTTCGACAGGCTTGCATACAGCAGGATGTTCGGTGTAATTTTTTTTGAAAGAGCGAAACGAGGCGCCAGCTCATTGCCAAATGTTTTATTTCTTGGCACAAAACCAGGGACCGAAATCCGGTTTATACCGATAAAAGCTTCATTAAAACTCAATCCGGCCGAAACCTGCCAGCCCTTTCCGAAAAACAGATCCGCCTGCCCAAAAAAGGTATAAGTCCAGGTATTAATATTGTCATTCGTCTGTAACGTATCGGGGGCGCCGTTCTTATTTCCATAATCCTGTGTTTGAAAAAACCCTTTCTGTGCCTCTCCGCCGAAACTGATATGAAGTAAATCGGTTGTGTAATTGAATATTGTTCTTCCGCCGAAATGTGGCTCGCTGCGAAATTCATAATTTCTGAAAGTCGGATTTTTATAATTTGTGTAGGCTGCGTAAAAATTCGTTGTATTCTCAAATGTTGAACTGATACGATATGTATTCGTAATACCAGCCATAAATGTTTTCTGGTAGATTGCTGCCTGTGCCTGTTCGGCAGAAGGATTGCCACCTGCAGCAGGACGCGCCTGTTTAGGATTTGCGTTATACTCGGTCAGTGTTAACGCGCCGGGTGTCTGATAATACAGATCACCATAAAATGCGTATGTACTGAGTGTTTGTTTATCGTTGTTTTTCAACATGGATTCCCAGGTAACAATATCCCTGCGCAGGTTGGTATGATCTCGATAACCATCCGAACGCTGATGGGAATAGTTGATGATATTACCAGCCTGCTGATTACCCGACCGTACCTGTGCATTGATCGTGTTGCTGTTAAAAGAGCCGTAACTGTATTCCGCTGTAAATCCCGGTTGCCAAATATCCGGTCTGGATTTTATCAGTAGGGCTCCCCCGGTGGCGGCACCATATAAACTCCCAGCCGGACCTTTGATTAATTCGAGGGAATACATATCGAAAGGTGCCAGTTGTGTCAAATATGTATTGCCCCCCGGATCGGTAAAAGGTATTCCGTCGAGATAGACTTTCACATTTCTGACGCCAAATGGAGAACGTAATGTGCTTCCCCTGAAACTGATTCTATAGCTGCCGGGGGACCTTTCTTCCATACGCACGCCCGGAATACTATTCATCGCAGATACGATGCTCATTCTGCTATAACGATTCCATTCAGCAGTTGTGATCACACCCACAGCAGCGGATACATCAGCCAGGCGGCGGTTTTGTTCATAAGCATTTACGACAACCTCCTGTAATGATTTTCTGTCGATGGTATCGGCACCTTGCTTTTCCGCTGTCGGAAATCTGAATAATCCGGAACTGTCCTGGCCGTAAGTGAATCCTGAAATTGTCAAAAGTGCTGCACAAATCCAGTTTTTCATTACTTGGTTTTATTCCCTGTCAAAAGTAGAAAAGAATATTTCATTATCTTAAGGTTTCTGCGCGGAACGCACGGTTAACAGAGACCATGGCAAAAAATGAAAAGCTGGGTGTATTTGATTGCACAATGATTGTGGTGAGTCTGGTAATCGGTATGGGTATATTCCGGACACCCGCCAATGTTGCAAGGCATGTTCCGGATACCTTCCTGTTTTTTTTTACATGGATTATCGGTGGTATCGTCGCATTGTGCGGGGCATTAACATACGCCGAAATCGGATCGAGACTGCCGGTCACGGGTGGCTACTACAGAATCTTTTCTTACGGTTATCATCCTTCCATCGCCTTTGCCATTAATTGTATCATATTAATATCAAATGCAGCCTCGCTAACAGGCGTGGCGCTCATTGGGGCAGAATATATTTCGGGTGTTATTTTCCCGTCCATTACCGATCCGGAGGCGTTGCAGACAAGGGAAATCACGATCGCATTATTTTCAATTGTGCTGTTTTATGGAGTGAATCTGCTGGGATTGAAAATGAGTGCACGAACACAAAATGTACTGACGATCATAAAAATTTCGCTGATCATCCTTTTAATTACTCCTTTATTTTTTGCTGCCAATTCTAAATCGGTTGTACTCCAACATTCTGTTTTCCCTGGTTGGATGGAATATTTAAAAGGTTTTGGTGTAGGTCTGATTGCCGTATCATTCACTTATGGCGGATATCAGCAAACCATTAATTTCGGATCCGATATTTCGCGGCCGGGTAAGAATATTCCGCGGGGAATTTTTATGGGCATATTTATCATAATTATTTTATACCTGAGTATAAATTATGCGTATATAAAGGTAATCGGCCTGGACGGCCTTCGGAATTCGAAAGGAATTGCGTCCGTAATGGCATCTCATGTATTCGGAAGTGCCGCCGGCAAAATTCTTTCCATATTTCTTTTTCTTTCGGTTCTGGCTTATGTGAATGTTCTGCTGATGAGTAATCCGCGGGTGATGTATGCTATGGCTGAAGACGGCGTGTTACCAAAGATCTTTGCGCGGCGAACACGGTCAACCGATGTCCTATTCACGTCGCTGACTGCGTTCGCAGCTGTTTGTGTGCTGATTGTCTTTTGGATGAAAGCATTTGACAGAATCCTGAGTTTTACCATTTTCCTGGATTGCTTTGGAATGGCAGCTTCAGCCGGCACCATATTTAAACTGAGAAAAGAGAAAGTGCATCCGAAAGGTGAAGAGTTTTACCGTATGAAATTATATCCTCTGCTCCCGGTCATTTTTATTACCGCCTATTCTTTTGTCGCCATCAGTATTGCACTGGACACTCCCTGGACTGCATTGACAGCCCTGATCGTAATGGGATTTTTTATACTGATATATTTTTTAAGCGCAAAACGCAAAGCTTAAGGAAGGAGCAACTTTTCTAAAATCATAAACTCCGGTCAACTGGTTTTTTATAAAAACAGATTTGACGATAGATAACGCCTTACACCTTAAGTTTCGGTTTTTTATCTTCAGAAAATATTTACCATAAGAGGGTATTTTTTTCTGCCAGCTCCCAGACTATTTTGCTGCAGATGGGAAATCCGAAACCCATGCACGGTGCGAAGAGTAGGAGAAAATAATATTTTTTATGAGAAAGATGAAGTGGAGTTTAAAAAGCAGGCAGAAAATGCCATCTCAGAGAAACGATTTGAAATTCGAATTTCCTGCAGGATTCAAAGAATTGACTTCAGCGGAAGCAAATAGCATTGTAGCCGGCGAAAACGCAGCCTTCTGGCTGGGCTATGTTGCCGCCAAGGTCGTGAATTTTTTCTCCTGAAAAAAAATGAAGAAGCCATCCAAAATCAGTGTGGAAATATTCGCCTGATTTTTTCTGAAAATAAAGAGACTTCACTGGAAGTCTCTTTTTATCATCTTTTTATCACAACACACGTGAAAAAATCCATCCAGATCAGACAAAGGGATATTTCGGATTGCGGTGCCGCCTGTCTGGCTTCGGTATCATCGTATTACGGACTGAAGCTACCGGTAAGCCGGATCAGACAAAATGCAGGGACAGATAAACGGGGAACAAGTTTACAAGGACTTATAGAAGCAGCTGAACAATTAAAATTCAATGCCAAGGGAGCAAAGACTTCCGGCATTGCTGACATGCGGATACCGACACCCGCCATTTTTCATCTTATCGCAAAAGATGGCTTGCAACATTTTGTTGTTGTTTATAAGATTACCGACCGGTATATCTGGTTTATGGATCCTGCTTTCGGGAAAATATTCAGAACTGCAGTGGATCCTTTTAAAAGGCAATGGTCAGGAATTGTTCTCTTACTGCTCCCCACGTCAGAATTTCAACGCGGTAGTCAGAAAAAATCTGCCTTCATCAGATTCTGGCAGCTTGTTCGTCCGCACAAAAGGATGGCGGGATTTGCCATTCTGCTTTCCATTCTATATGCCTGCCTTGGATTCTCTGCATCATTTTATATTCTGAAGATCGTAGATGAGATTTTGCCTTATACAAACAATAATCTGCTGAAAATGCTTGGACTCATCATGGTCTTATTATGTTGTATTCGCTTCATTATTGGTTATTTGAAATCATTGATCACATTGCGCACTGGGCAATTGATAGATCAAAATCTTATTTTGGGTTATTACAGACATTTGCTGAATCTGCCGCAAAGATTTTTCGACACAATGAGAACCGGTGAACTCATCAGCAGGATAAATGATGCGATGCGTATCCGCGTATTCATCAATGATGCCGCACTGGGAATGATCATAAACATTTTGACTGTTGTACTTAGTCTTGCCCTCATGTTTATTTATCATTGGAAACTTATGCTCTTATGCCTTTTGTTTATTCCTTTCTATCTCATAATCTATCGGATAAATAACAGGGTGAATGCAAAGTGGCAACAGGGAATAATGAAATCAGGAGCTGTTTTCGAAAATCATTTGATCGAAACCATACAGGGAATTTCAACAATACGGCGATTTGGAATGGAGGAATATTTTAATCGTCAGAGTGAAAATAAGTTTAATCCACTCATGCAATCGGTTTTTCTGAGTAATCGTAACGGATCGTTGATGTTGCATCTGTCAGAATGGATGACCGGTCTTCTTATGATCATACTACTTTGGAGCGGGGCATATCTGGTAATGGATCATCTTCTGTCATCCGGTGAGCTTATTTCTTTTTTCACTATCTCCGCTTTTTTTGCGATCCCGTTTCAGGCTTTGATTAATGCGAACAAAGGCCTGCAGGAGGCATTTATTGCGGCTGACCGGCTTTTTGAAATTACCGATCTGGAAAAAGAACAAAATGAAACGCCTCCAATAGAATCATTTGCCGAAGGAGATCTTGTTTTCGAAAATGTGCATTTCGCTTATGGACGGGGATCGGTTGTATTCAAAGGATTGGATATTATATTTCCGATGAAAAAGATGATTGCTGTAGTGGGCGAAAGCGGATCCGGCAAATCAACTTTGCTTTCCCTGATTCAGAAATTGTATTTTCCGGACAGTGGAAGAATCCTGATCGGTAATATTGATATTCAGCATCTGTCAACCAGGGTGCTGAGAGAAAGAATTGCAGCGGTCCCCCAACATACAGACCTTTTCGAGGGAGACATTATTTCAAACATCGCCTTCGGGGAAAAAGAACCCGATTTGGATCGCATTTATGAAATCTGCCAACGCCTCGGGCTGCAAGTGTTCATTGATCAACTGCCACAAGGTTATCAGACGATCATCCGGGAACAGGGCATAAATTTATCCGGAGGACAAAAACAACGGATTGGTATCGCACGTGCGATATACAAAGATCCGCAGATCCTGATTTTGGATGAAGCAACTTCCGCACTGGATATCGAAAGTGAAAAGAAAGTGCTGGATACCCTGAGATGGTTTCATAACCAGCAAAAAACGATCATCGTGATAGCCCACCGGCCAAATACGATCCGGCAATGTGATTCGATTATTTTTTTAAAGCAATCGATAGGTGAGTGAGTCTCCGGGTAATCCGGAATAAGGCTGACCAGTTAGATTTAAGCATTACGCTTTAGCTTAAATTGTGAGCTCAAAAAAAATAATGGACCTATCCTATATATTGAACGAATTGGGCGAAGACCGGTCAGAATATTTTAATGCCATCGCGCCCCCCATCATACAAACCAGCAATTTCAGGGTAAATACCGTAGCAGAGCTAAAAAAATTATTTACAGACGAATATTCCGGATATCTGTATAGCAGGGGATTAAATCCTACGGTCGATATTTTAAGAAAAAAGCTGGCTGCACTGGATGAGGCCGAAGACTGCCTGGTTTTTAACAGCGGCGCCGCGGCTATTTTTGTTGCTGTGCTTGCAAATGTAAACGCCGGCGATCATATCATCTCTGTAGAAAATCCCTATAGTTGGGTAAAACGTATGTTTGAATTGATTTTTAAAAGATTCGGCGTTGAAACGACCTATATAGCCGGAACTGAAATCGAGCAATTTGAAAAAGCGGCGAGACCAAACAGTCGGTTTATATATCTGGAAAGTCCGAACTCATGGACCTTTGCAATTCAGGACATGGAGAAAGTATCTGCTTTTGCGAAAAAACGCAACATGATAACGCTCATGGATAATTCCTACTGTACGCCGCTCTATCAGAAACCGATACCGGCGGGTATTGATATCAGCATGCAGACGGCTACGAAATATATCGGGGGGCACAGTGATACCCTGGGTGGAATTTTGACCGGCAATCGCCAGATGATAAAAAAAATATTTGACTGTGAATATATGGCTGTGGGTAGTGGAATTCAACCTTTCAATGCCTGGCTGCTGATCAGGGGTTTGCGTACATTGGACACGCGACTGGACCGAATATCAGCAACCACCCGGGAAG
>DASXNJ010000108.1:0-10692 GCA_036495145.1 Puia sp. | reverse complement strand
TCCGCTCAGCGAAGCGCGTCGCCGAAGAAATCAGCCATTCGAATGCTTAAGAAATGAATTGAGTTTTGATCGTATTTACGATACCCTGCAGATAGATAAATAAAATCCCAACCATTTATTTTTAATTCATGTTGAAAGTACTGTGTACAGGTTTAATGTTGTCAGTTGTTCTCGTTGCGCAAACACCCAATCATGCCCCTGTTATCCGAATTACCAGGCCGGTTAATCATACAATTTATAGCTGGAATAGTCAGGTGCCTTATTCGGTTGATGTTTCGGATGCAGAAGACGGTGATTCTAAGTATCAGGAAATTCAAAACGGGGAAGTGCTTGTCAGATTAAAATATGTTGGAAATTCAGTACAGGCTTCAGCATATATGAAACAAAAAAAATTCAGCGACACATCAGGGCTCATGTACATGATGGTATCAAATTGTTTTAGCTGTCATGGATTTAAGACCAGGGTAGCCGGTCCTTCTTTCCAGGAGATCTGTAAGAAATATTCAAATAATTCCTCGTCAGGAGAACTACTGGGAAATCATATTCTGACAGGATCGACTGGGATTTGGGGAAAAGAAGTTATGCCGTCTCATCCGGAATTAAACGATACACTTGCACAAAAAATGGTACAATGGATATTAACTTATGCAAATGATCCGGGATTAAATTTTTTTATAGGACTACAGGGCGTTTTGCCTTTAAATAAGCCGGTGACAACCGTACGCTCAGGCGTTTTTATAGTTACGGCTTTTTATACCGACCATGGATCCTCTGATTTCCCTGATAAACGAATAACGGGATCTGGTCAGTCTGTATTGAATATAAAATAGCAACTGGGATTCTCGGACTAATATTTTACATCGACTGAATATTTTCCCTCTCCAAGACCAAGTTCTGCAGAAGCCGCGTTGCTGATGCGAATAAGAAGGCCGGCACTTTCTTTCATATCAGGGAGCTGACCCAAAACTTTTGCGTAAATCGTTTTGCCATTGGTGGCAGTTACTCTGATTATTGATCCGATGGTAACGCTGTTCATCAGTGCATAGTATTTTCCGTCGGTCCATCCGCTGGTGCTTTTAAACGTTCCTGCCATTCCGGTAGTCGATTTCCCTGTACCTGTGTAATCAATACTGAAAAAGCCGCCGTTGCTGTGAGTAGCCGCATAATTGTTTGCCCTTTCAGGTGAATTGCTTACAGGAATAGCTGTTGCTGATGACGTTGTAGTGCCGACAGATGTTGCAACCGGTTTGTTCGCGGTTTGAGCTGCCGTTGTTGTATTAACATCCGCCATGCCCGGACTGGTTACAGGATTTGATGAAATGCCCATGGCCAATGGCGAAAGGTCTGTTTTTACTTTCAGATATCCCACGATCAATACGGTTCCTTTTTTTACATCATCCCTTTTTATCTTGTTCCATTTTTCTAGGCTTGTTACCGGCACATCGTTATAAATAGAACTGATTTTGTACATCCATTCTTTGTCTCCTACCTCATGATATACCGGAATGAGTGATTCTCCGGAGATTTTAAATTGTTTTTGATCAAAATTGGCTAAAGTGAGTGGGATATTGATAACTGTAGAAACTTCAAGAGGCTTGTCAAAATTCATATTGTTAAAACTGGCGATATCATGTGGAGGACAATTGAATAATCGACCAATGCTATACCAGTTTTCCTTTGCCACCACTGTGTGTGTCAGATAGAACTTGCCCTGGGTTCCTTCAATTCTAAGTTGTGGATCCTGCGAATAAACGTTGGAAACTATATAAATAAGGCAAAATATAAGGGTAATCCCGTTTTTCATTTCAGGTATTTATGGATGAACGCAAAGATGCTTAATAATCTTGCAAATGAAACATTAAAAAAAAGCTATTGTCTGATCCGCCAGGATTTCGGATAGTAATTATTCATCCTTTTATCCAATAGTTTAACCCACCCCAGGCGTTGACCCTGGAAGCAAACCGTATGCCAGCCCTTTGCCTTGAAAGGGGTGTCAAAAGGATTACCCCGAAGGAAAAGAAGCGCATCGGATTTAGAAACCTGAATTGACGGGGACTCGAGGCGCAGAATATTTGCCAAAGCCAGTTCATGATCTGGAATCCATTCATGTTCTCCTGCTTTTCCAATTCTGATACCGGCCTTTTTCAAATAGAGTTTATTTCTTAAAAATTCGAAGTCATTCGCCAGGTCCGGGCTCAATGCATGTACTGAATCCTCAATGGATATATACTGCAAATAATCCGGTTTAATCCATTCTCCTATCTGGTGTTCAGTGGTTTTAGAAACAGGCGGTGAATTCTTTCCCGATTTTTTTTTATGGACTGATCCCGGGTTGTCAGTCTTAGAGTACTGAACTGATTTTGCAGAACCGGCCCTTTGTTTTTTTTGAATTACAGCGAGAAAAAACCCTTCACCCCGTAGCTTGTCCGGATAAAAACGGTAGCCAATGGCGCCTGCCAGATCAGATTTTGTTTCGATAATATTGAAAAAGGGATCGGGCTTCAGATCAATTGTTTTACATGAATACTGATTCAAAAGAAAGTCAAGAATGTCTTCATTCTCTTCCTTCGAATAGGAACAGGTCGAATAAATCAGGAAGCCATCTTCTTTCAGACATTCCCATGCATCAGAGAGGATCCTTTGTTGACGCTGACTGCAAAGTTTTACCAGCTCAGTGCTCCAGGAACTGGCGGCTTCGGGATCTTTTCTATATAATCCACTCCCGCTACACGGAGCGTCAATCATCAGGATATCAAAAAAGCCGGGAATTCTTTTGAAATGCGCGGGATCATTATTTGAAACGATACCGTTCGCTCTGCCCCATTTTGTAATATTCTGAGTTAACACGGGTATACGCGTTTTTATAACTTCATTGCTAAGTAAAAGAGATTTCGGTGAAATCAGAGATTGAACTAATGTAGACTTCCCACCTGGCGCAGCACATAAATCCAGGACCTTTAATTTTTGATTGAGGTCAGCAATATGTTTCAAGGCATAAGATACAAACATGCCTGAAGCTTCCTGTACATAATAGGCACCTGAATGAAATAAGGGGTCCATGGTAAAGGAAGGACGACTTTTCAGATAATAAGCATCTGAAGCCCATGGAACCTGGCCTGCCAGGTCAAAGGAACGCTCCGGTATCTCATCTGACCATTTACCATGTTGAAAAATGCATTTTTCAACATTCAAATGAACCGAAACCAATTGTTCACCAGAATCATGAACACGCTGAAAGGCATCCGGATCAAAATGATCCATTTTTATCAACGAACTGATCAATTCTAATGGAAGATATGAATTCAATGATTTTTTAGTTCAAAAACGAATTACGAATTGCTGCTTTACGCTGAACTCATTTCGGAAAAAAACAAGTCCGGCGGAAAAAATATCAATACTCAATTTAACACGCGGGTCACGCTGGATAACATCCCAGGCTTCTTCCATCTCGCGACTCCAATGAATATCATGTATAACGATAAGACAGGAGGGCGAAATTTTGTTCAGGAATTTTTCGAAGTATTCAAGTACCGGTTTTTTTCGATGGTTCCCATCAATAAAAACCAGATCTGAAGGAGGATTTATTTCGATTTGCTCTTTTAAATTTTTTTCGAAGCTGCCTGTAGATTGTGAGATGTTATTGAGTTTTAATTTTTGAAAAGTCTCATGCGCAATACCGGCAATGGCAGATGATCCTTCCATGGTAACCACCCGGGAAGCGGTATCGGCAGATGCAAGATATGCAGTAGAAATCCCGATAGAGCTACCCAGCTCCATGATAACCCGGGCACGATAGAAATTAGCGAGACGAAATAATAATCTCCCAAATTTCTGTTCAGATACTGCATTGCGGGCAATCTCCGCAATTGATTTTTTAGAATTTGTTTTTTTTTGTGAGGCGGCACCCAGATCGTGAACATCTAAAACCCTGCGATCCTGCAGCAAACTTTTCTTGACCGTTTCAATTAGCTTGTAAGCATAATAATCGCGATCATCATTAAAGACCTCTCTGATCAGTTCATAAACGAAAGGTGAATGAATACCATGCCCCTTCCCATTGGAAGCGAATGCATAATATTGAAACCACTTAAGAGCAAGTTGCGATTTTGAATACATGTATCCTTAACTGGTATGTTCAGGTATCGTTTTTATTTTTTCCCAGATTTGAAAGTCCATGTCATAGGCATGTTTATCATCTGCCAATACTTTTTTTGAATATGTCATTTGAAAAACATCCGTGGGAATTTCCGGGAAAAAGGCATCCCCTTCCAGAAATGCAAACACTCTTGTCATATAAATGGTGTCGCAAATCAAAATGGATTCTTTGTAAATCTGCCCACCGCCGCCAATAAATGCTTCTTTGGCATCCGATTTTTTCGCCAGCCCAATCGCATTTATAAGACTGTCGGCATTTTGAACTTCTGAATTTCCTGAGGTGTACCCCGGATTACGGCTGATTACAATATTGAACCTCCCGGGCAATGGTTTATTTCCCAATGCTTCGAATGTTTTTCTGCCCATGATAATAGGAAGTCCCCAGGTTGTGTTTTTGAAAAAACGCATATCCTCGGGCAGATTCCATAACATCTGGTTATTTTTCCCGATAGCATTGTTTTCAGATGCAGCAACTATGATAGACAGCTTCATAAGGATTTTTTTTAAACTGCAACCTGAGCTTTAATAGACGGGTGGGGCTGATAATTTTCCAGACTAAAATCTTCAAACCGGAAATCAAATAGATTTTTTACATCCGGATTTAACTTCATTTGGGGCAGGACATTCGGAGTTCTTGTCAGTTGAAGATTCGCTTGTTCGCGGTGGTTATTGTACAAATGTACATCACCAAAACTATGTATAAATTCTCCTGGATCCAGACCGGTTACCTGGGCAATCATAAGAGTCAACAGTGCATATGAAGCAATATTAAACGGAACGCCCAGGAAAACATCTGCACTTCGCTGATAAAGCTGACAGCTTAACCGCCCACGGCAGTCCGGAGTCTCTGGAGGTGTTACATAGAATTGAAATAAAACATGGCAGGGCATCAACGCCATCTGGGATAATTCCGCAACATTCCAGGCACTGATGATTAGTCGCCTGCTGTCAGGATTTGTTTTTATCTGTTGGATCAGATCGCTGATCTGGTCGGTTTGTTTTCCATCAGCACCTGACCAGCTTCTCCATTGTTTCCCATACACCGGCCCCAACTCTCCCAATTCGTTTGCCCATTCATCCCATATACGAACGCCGTGTTCATTTAAATAAGTAACATTGGTATCTCCTTTCAGAAACCATAACAATTCATATATTATGCTTTTCAGATGAAGTTTTTTGGTAGTGACCAGGGGAAATCCCTGTTTTAAATCAAAACGCATCTGATAACCAAAGCAACTCTGGGTTCCGGTTCCTGTCCGGTCGCTTTTTTGAATGCCCTGCTCTGTGATATGACGAAGTAAATCCAGGTATTGCTTCATAGATGCAATTTACAAAAGTTCTGAAGTCTTATCAATCCACATACTGTTAACTCATCTGCCGCCTGAATAAAGAGTGCATAAGTTGGCCGATCTGGCATGGGTTTGGCGACATAGATTCAATAAAACTTCAGAAATTATGAAACAATATGCAGCAGTATGCACTTTTGTGTTAATGGCGTTGTTCACCTGTGTTAATGGATTTGCCCAGTCCGGTGATCCGGCAGCCCGTGCAGCACAAATGAAACAAAAATTAATGACCGAATTGAAAATGACGGATGTACAGGCGGATTCGGTAGTTGCCATCAACTCGTCATACAGACCACAGATGCGTGATATTTTCCAGGATCAAAGTCTTAGTCAGGATGAAAAAAAAGCAAAAATGAAGGTCATTACTGATGAGGCTGATAAAAGAATTCAACCCGTGTTGGGAGATCCGCTTTTCAAACAATATCAGGAATGGAGAACGAAAAATATGCAGCAAATGAGAGCCGGAAGAGCTGGAAATAGTTAATGACCGGTTATTAATTATGGAATTTAACTTTTTCTGACTTCTTTGGCCCAGCCGTCTTTCAGTCCGACAGTTCTGTTAAAAACCAGCTTCAGGGGGCTGCTTTCCTTATCCATACAAAAATATCCTTTACGCAAAAACTGGAATCGCTCCTCCGGATTAGACTGACCCAGGGAAGGTTCTGCCATGGCAGTTTTAATTATTTCAAGTGAAGCGGGATTAACATAATCTTTGAAATCACCTTCCTCCATGGCTGGATTTTCGACCCTGAACAAACGGTCGTATAATCGAAGTTCAACAGGTATAGCATGCGTCTTGCTGACCCAATGAAGTGTGCCCTGCACTTTCAGACCGGAGGCATCAGTACCACTCTTGCTTTCGGGTAAATAACTACAGTGGAGTTCAACAATTTTACCTTCGTTATCCTTTACGACTTCATCACACTGAATGATATAGGCGCTTTTTAATCTTACTCGTTTACCCGGTGTCAGCCTGAAAAACTTCTTTGGCGGAATTTCCATGAAGTCTTCCTGTTCAATGTACAGCTCCCTGCCAAATGGTAAAGGACGACTTCCGCTTTTTTCGGATCCGTCCGGATAATCCTCAGAAATCAGAGTTTCTGTTTGATCCGGGTAATTCGTAATAACTACTTTGAGTGGATCGAAAACCACCATTTTTCTCATCGCATTTTGATTCAGATCCTCACGCAGACAAAATTCCAGGAATGATACGTCGATCAGATTATCGCGTTTTTGAACTCCGATACGATCAGCAAAATTCCGGATGCTTTCAGGAGTATATCCCCGCCGGCGGAGTCCTGAAATCGTGGGCATCCGTGGATCGTCCCATGATTGCACAAATCCTTCTTCCACCAGTTGTAAAAGCTTCCGCTTACTCATTACCGTGAACGTAAGATTCAAACGGGCAAACTCATACTGATGAGAAGGGAAAATACCAAGCTTTTCTATAAACCAGTCATAAAGAGGACGATGCGGTACGAATTCCAGAGTGCATATCGAGTGGGTAATCTTTTCTATGGCATCACTTTGCCCATGAGCAAAATCGTACATCGGATATATACACCAGTCATTGCCCGTGCGATGGTGATGTGCTTTTTTAATTCTGTACATGATCGGATCGCGCATATGCATATTGGGTGACTCCAGATCAATCTTTGCACGGAGGACCTTTTCACCGTCTGCATATAACCCCGCTTTCATATCACTAAACAACTGAATGTTCTCAGCAATGGAACGGCTTCGAAATTTATTGGAAGTTCCGGGTTCGGTAGGTGTTCCTTTTTGTGCTGCAATTTCTTCACTGCTGCTGTCATCGACATAAGCCAGCCCCTTTTCGATCAGCTGCTTGGCAAACTGGTAAAGCTGTTCAAAATAATCGGAAGCATAGAATATCTTTTCAGGACTAAATCCCAGCCATCTGACATCTTCGATTATGCTGTCTACATATTCTGTTTCTTCTTTGGATGGATTGGTATCATCAAACCGCAGATTGGTTTTGCCGCCGTATTTCAGGGCCAGTCCAAAATTCAAACATATCGATTTTGCATGACCAATATGAAGGTGACCATTGGGTTCCGGAGGAAAACGGGTAAGAATCGTTTTATACCTGCCTTGTTTAAGGTCATCCTCAACAATCTCTTCCAGAAAATTCAGTGACCTCTCTTCCGCCTGTATTTCTGCCATAATGAAAATTATTTCCAGGGTGCGAAATTAATTCTAATAAGCTGAAAGCCCAAAGCATAATAACATGCTCACGCTCCGATTGCCGCATTATCGGTTTCCAAAAATCAGGGTACCCAATCTGACCATCGTGGATCCTGCTTCTATGGCTATCAGAAAATCGCTGCTCATACCCATACTGAGTGTATTGACAGGATCGGAACTAAATGTCGTTTTGATCTTTTCGAATATTCCCCTAAGCTGATTGAATTCCTCCCGGATTTGCGTTTTATTTTCAGTCAGGGACGCCATGCCCATACAGCCGGAAATTTGCGAATGACTAAACCTGCCTTCCTGTCTGTTTCGATTCACAGTGAGCATTAGCAAATCAAGTTCTGTTTGATCCAACCCGAATTTTGATTCTTCCTGTGCTATAAAAATCTGCAGCAGGCAACGTACAACCCTTTGATTTTTTGAAGCCTGCTTGTCAATTTCAAGCAATAATTTCAGGCTGTCTACCGTCTGGATCATATGAATAAAAGGCACCAGAAATTTAACCTTGTTGGTTTGCAGGTGACCTATGAAATGCCAGCGGATATCTTTTGGAAGAAGTGCTTGTTTTTCCAATAACTCCTGCACATAATTTTCTCCAAAATCTCTTTGTCCCAGATCATACAGCGCCTGTATTTCTTCCACCGTCTTTGTTTTGGAAACGGCGATCAGTTGCACACCAAGAGGTCTCAGTTTCTCAACGATATCGGTATAGGCATCCCGGTTCATGCGAAGTTCATTTTAAAATGCTCCGCGAAATTACGATTCGTTGTACTTCACTGGTGCCTTCATAAATCTGGGTGATTTTTGCATCCCGCATCAGCCTTTCCACATGGTACTCTTTTACATAACCATACCCGCCATGAATCTGCACGGCTTCAGTGGTTGTCCACATAGCGGTTTCGCTCGCAAATACTTTTGCCATGGAAGAACTGATAGCATAATTCCGACCACTATCTTTATCTATTGCAGCGCGCAGGCATAATAAACGGGCAGCTTCAATACGGGTAGCCATATCAGCCAGCTTAAACTGGATTATCTGGTGATTCTTAATTTCCGTTCCAAAAGCTTTTCTTTCCTTAACATATTTCAACGACAATTCACAGGCTCCGGACGCAATTCCGAGCGCCTGCGAAGCAATGCCAATCCTTCCACCTGACAGGGTTTTCATGGCAAATGAAAATCCGAATCCATCATCACCAATTCTGTTTTCTTTTGGCACGATCACTTCGTTAAAACTTATACTATGCGTGTCGCTGCCGCGAATACCCAGTTTATTTTCTTTTGCTCCGACCGAAACTCCGGGAGAATTTTTTTCAACAATAAATGCATTGATACCTTTGGATCCTTTCGCTGGATCAGTGTGGGCCATGACCAGATATACGGATGCTGAATTACCATTCGTGATCCAGTTTTTTGTACCATTCAAAACATAGTGATCCCCTTTGTCGACAGCCGTTGTTTTTTGTGAAGTCGCATCACTGCCTGCCTCCGGTTCACTTAATAAAAATGCTCCGATATATAACTCACCTTTTTTTTGTCCGGCCGCCAGCGGCTTCAGCCATTTTTCTTTTTGAAAAACAGAACCATATGCCTGTAAACCCCAGCATACAAGAGAATTGTTTACACTCATCGCAACAGATACACTGGAATCGATTTTACTGATTTCTTCCATGGCCAGTACGTAACTAACCGTATCCATTCCGGCTCCTCCATATTCGGGTGCAACCATCATACCCAGAAATCCCAATTCCGCAAGCTTTAATAATTGTTCCCGTGGTAATTTTTGATGTTCATCCCTCTCTATAACACCCGGCAAACATTCCTGTCTGGCAAAATCTCTGGCGGCCTGTCGTATGGCCAGTTGCTCTTCTGTGTAAGAAAAATCCATAATAAAAATATGATCGCCGCAAAAATAACAGAATTACTGTGAGAAAACTAACAACTGTTAGGTTTTGAACGCGAAATGGGTTTAGCTACCTTTAACACCTCGAAAAAAACGATATGGGTAAAACTCAGCAACATATTAAAGTAAGTTCCGAAGTCGGCCGTCTTCGACGTCTTCTGGTTCACAGCCCGGATAGTGGCCTGGGGAAAGTAGTTCCTTCCAAAGCACAGGACTGGTTATTTGAAGACATCGTTCATCTGGATACAATCAGGAAAAAAGAATATGATTTCTATATTAAACTGTTATTATATTTTCTTGATCCCGAATTAATTCTGGGTAAGCTGAAAGCAATCGATGCTGAGAAAAATAAAAGAAATTTTTACAAACCTGAGCACAGAGATTTTTTTCGTTCTGATAAAGTGATTGAACTTCAGTGGCTGCTTGCGGAAATCCTGGAAGACCTGGAAATACGTCTTAAACTCGCGGCTTCTGTTTGTGCCATTGAGAACTGCTCCTATGATACACAGAAAGAATTGCTCGGACTCAATCCCATAGCACTTGCCAAAACATTCATTACCGGCACCCTCGATGGCGGCCGAATGTTATTCGCACCGATACCCAACTTTATTTTCACACGCGACATAGGAATCGTGATCAATGAGTTTGTCCTGCTGAATAAACCTGCCAAAAAAGCGAGGACGAGAGAAGCGTTGATCGCAAAATATATTTTCTTCAATCATCCCTTTTTTAAGGAATACCAGGACAATATTCTGGAACTCAATGATGGTTATCATCATTTTTTATTACCAAAGGAATCTGATGACCGGAAAGTTACATTGGAAGGTGGCGATGTGATGGTGGTCACTAAGGACCACCTGCTGATCGGCGTAAGTGAACGTACGACGATGGAAGCAGCGCATCAGGCGATTCAGTTATTATTTGAAAAAAATGTCGTCAAAAAAATCACCGTGGTAAAAATTCCCAAGAAAAGGGATTACATGCATATTGATACTGTTTTCACGCAAATTCGAAAAGATGCCTGGGTGATGCTGGGCGTTTTTTCCAAGAAATCCATGAAGCATGAAAATGAGG
>DASXNJ010000107.1:0-8413 GCA_036495145.1 Puia sp. | reverse complement strand
GAAAAGCTTATCCAAAGGCATCTGCCGGCCGGTAAAAACCCCCAGGTTTCTGTGCAGGGGCATGATCCATTCGTCGGGCGCAAGAGCAGACACAACGCCGGCGGAAATGGCTTCCTGGCCAATACCGCTGAACCATTTGCTGATCCTGCCCTGACGAAGCAGAACCAGCATTTTTTCTTCTATCAGTCTGGGGAAAAGGATGGTCTTGTACAGATCCAGCAAAATTTGATCAGAAAAATCTTTGCGGTCAAAAAACATACGCCCGGTATTTTTCTAAATGACTGCCGGTTAATTTTCCGTTTGTGCAGACTTTTTATAAAAAAATGAAGTCAGGACCGAAAGCAGGAGGCTGAAAAGTAGAGCCCACCAAAATCCGTCCACTCTGAATCCATTCACGAATTTGGCAGCCAGCAGAATAATCAGTGCGTTAATTACAAACAGGAACAGGCCAAAAGTAAATATGGTTATGGGTAACGTAAGAATGATCAAAATGGTTTTTAAAAAAATGTTCAGAAGGCCCAGTACGACTGCGATAATTAAAGCGGTTACAAACGACTGAATATGCACACCGCTTAAAATATATGACAGAGCAAAGGCGACAATGGCAGAAATGATAATTCTTAATACGACATTCATAACTGCAGATTTTTGATCCATGAAAATACTGAATCCGCCACTTTAAAACACGGCAAGCTCATAAAAATCAGAATCTTTCAGGTATTTATTGGCCAATTCCTGTAATGTCCCGGGCTGAATACTTTTAATGGTTTCGATTCCATTGTAAAAATATTCTTCTGAAAGATCGTTCAATACCAGGCTTTTCCATCGCCCTGCTACCTGAAATGGTCCATCCAGGTCACCCAATAGGGTTCCGATCATAAAGTTTTTTGTCGTCTTCAGTTCTTCCTCATTCACCGGCTCGTCACAAAGCCTTTTCATTTCCAGGTAAACTTCGTTAATGGTAGCTTCTGTTACGTCTTTACCCGCCTCAGTCGAAATCATCAGCGCGCTTTCCTGAATCAGATTCGTCAGGTAACTATGAATACCATAAGTATATCCCTTGTCCTCCCTGATATTGGCCATGAGCCGCGACCCGAAAAAGCCACCGAATATATTGTTCAACACCTGCATTTTTTGAAAATCAGGATGGTGCCGGTTCGGAAAATTTCTGGCAATACGAATGGCACCCTGCACACTTTCGGGATCATTCGTCACGCGGTATTTTTTTTCTTTCATAGGAAGAATGGGCATGCTCCCTTTATCCGGTCTGGCAGATCCGCTAAGCGGGAGGCTTCCAAAATGGGTTTCCACGAGGGTCTGTATATTGGCCGGTAGAGGACCGGCAATAAAAATCACGCAACGACCGCCCAGATAATACTGATTGTAAAATTCTTTTACGACGGCTATATTAAGTGCGGCATAGTCTTCCATCGAACTGTACCGGCCATAGGGGTGATCCGCACCAAACAGGTAAGTGTCGATGAGCCGGCCTGCGATAAAATCATTTTTGCGAAGATTCACCTGAAGACGCTGCTGCATATTTTTTTTATAGATCTCCAGTTCTTCTTCAGGAAATATGGAATCCACAACGAGTTCGGAAACCACGGGTAGTAATTCAGCAAAGTTTTTTTTCATGCAATGCAGTGATATCTCCGCTGTTTCATGACTCGCCGAACGGTTAAGATAAGCGCCGTGATATTCGAAAAAATCATTGATTTCATAAGCGTTTTTAGTACGGGTTCCGTTTTTGAGCATGAAATTCGTTGCGGGAGCAACCAGGTTCTGCGTTTCATAGCAATTTCCCGCATAGAAAATAACATTCATCATGAGCGTATCCACCGTGCCCATATCGACAAGGTAAACTTCAACCCCGTTCCTCAGGGATATCTTCTGATGTGGCGGGAGGTTTAGCTGAAATTTTACCGCATCGGTAATTTCCGGTACAGCTTTGCGATTCAACATAAGGTATAATTCAATTTATTAATTGTTGCTGTAATAAAAAAGACTGCTGCTGTTTTTTTCATCAAATATGGAAGCGCTTAAATCCCTGATTTCTCCGGAAGTCACCTCCAGATATTTGTTTAGTTCGGTATTCATAAAAGCAACATCTCCCATCAGCTCATACATGGCCAGATTTGATGCACGGTTCATCAGGCTCATGTCTTCAAAGAGGATGGCAGATTCTGTTTTATTTTTCACTTTCATCAGTTCTTTATCATTAATAACTGATGAGCTTATTTTGTCCAATTCTGACCGGATCGCTTCATCTGCAGACTTCATCGAAACGCCTTTTATCAACTTGCCTTCAATCAACAAAAGCCCCGGATCAGAAGAACCAAAATGATAACATTCTACGTTGCTGAACAGTTTTTTTTCTTTTACGAGTGTCTGGAACAAACGGGAAGAACCGCCGCTTCCAAGCAATTCACCGATCAGGTCCATAGCATAATAGGATTTATCCGTCCGGGAACCAACGTGAAAGGCTTTGTATAATGCATCCAGCGGTACATCAGCTTTTATTTCCATAATGCGTGCGGCGTCCTGTTTTGGTTCGGCCGGTAAATGACGTGTATATTTTTCGCCGGCAGGAATATTGCCAAACCATTTCTCCGCCAGCGCCAGCGCCTTGTCTGTTTGAATATTACCAGCTATGACAAGAATGGCATTGGCGGGGCAATAATGTTTTTGAAAGAAGGCTTTTACATCGGCGAGTTTCGCATTTTCTATATGCGAAAGTTCCTTTCCGATCGTCATCCACCGGTAGGGGTGTTTCTGATACGCGAGCTCTCTCAGTTTAAAGGCAACATCTCCGTATGGCCGGTTGATATAATGTTCTTTAAATTCTTCACATACCACTTTTCGTTGAACGTCCAGACTCTTTTCGCTGAAAGCCAGAGACAACATCCGGTCGCTTTCCAGCCAGCAGGCCGTTTCAATATTTTATGCCGGAAGCTGTATATAATAATTTGTGAGATCGTTGGTCGTGAAAGCATTGTTTTCTCCGCCAGCCATCAGAAGCGGCCCTTCAAAATCTTTGATATTTACGGAACCACCGAACATGAGGTGTTCAAATAAATGGGCGAAACCTGTCTTATCCGGATTTTCGTCCCTTGCACCTACATCATAAAGAACATTCAAAACGGCCATGGGCGTAGAATGATCCTCATGAACAATAAACCGTAAACCATTGCTAAGCGTAAATTTTTTATAATCAATCTGCATGAAATGAAGTTCAGTTCTTTGGAAAAGAAGTGCAAGGTAATAATCCTGTAATAACCGGAAAGGAAAGAGTTGATAGTTAATAGATACTTTTCACTTTCAAGGTCATTTCAAGCAGGCCTTCGGGCCGCCGGTTGACCAGGAGCTTTACTTTGTCGCCGGTGTTTTGTAACATGGATTTATAAAGCTGTAGGTTTTGGGACAAATTATCGTTCACGCCAATCACTACGTCGTCTACCTTGAGACCCGCTTTTTCCGCAGGGGAGTCTTTCATTACATCCCCGACCCGGATTTCGCCATCAATCCAATACAATCCCAGACCGGTATATGAGTAATCGAATTGATCACGATAGTGAGAATTGGGAGTGAGGTAGAAAATCTTTTTATCATAATTCAAAATAATGTTAAAACGACGCAAAACATCATTACCAATCAGTCCGGCCAGATAAGGATAAGAGGTAACATTGAATTCGTCGTCAAAAATATGTGTTGGCACATTCCTGAATCTGTAGGGACCCAATTTGAATTCCTTGATGATGGTTACCTGCATATTTGCTTTTCCGCCCATTCCCTGTGCCTGCGTAGGTAAAGGCTTCTTATCCGGATAAAGCAGCGAGCTGTCTCTGATAAAATCTGAATTCAGGAGCAAACATAATCCCGCACCGGTATCAAAATAAAATCGGGGCGTGATTTCACGGGAATCCCGGATAATTGCACTCTCTACCGGAAGGCTTACGATATTTGGCCTGAGTGCATATCCTCCACCAGGATATTTAATATTCCCTTTTGAATAGACATATACCAGGCTACTGTCATAATCGATTTTTACAATATAGCGTGACAGGAAACTATATCCGATGATACCATCTATCCGGTCCCCATACACACTACTCAGTATATCATAATCGCTCACATGAAAATTTAGACTATCTATCTGCATGGTTCCCAGTTTCAGTGACCGGTCGTTTACATATCTTAATTGTCTGACACCACCAATGCCCATAATTAATTTGTCAGTTAGTACCGGCGTAATATTCAAACGTATGCAGGTGGTAGAGTCCAGGGAGATGCCGCCGCTTCCGGTATCCATGATAAAGTTCAGTGTATCAGGATAACCTATCAGTTGTGCTCGAACAACCACCACACCACCCGTGAAAGTTGTGAATGGAACCTGGGTGATGAGTTTTGCGGAATTGTTTGATTTTTTCTGGGCAACGAGGGTGCAGCAGCACACCATAACCAGAATGAAACTGAAGAGAGTCTTACGGGCAGCGGCAATCGGACAAACTATATACTTATCGTTTGCAGTATTCATGATTCAAAAGCGGTCGCTAGTCTTGGTATAGATTATGACAATAACCTATCTGTTAAATCTACAAATTTTTTTACAGCTTCGCTTCCCGTTTATAAAATTATTGAATTGAAACATGCCTGACCTAAATTTGCTTTTCAAGATCATGGCTCAAAGGTTAAAACCTGAAACCAACGCACGTGCGGTTTGGCGCTCTGTATTAAAAATATATTCAGAATGGATTTGTCAAAACTTTATTCAAAGGCATTGCAATTTGATTCTCTGACAGTGGATGAGGGAGTTGCGCTTTTCACTAACTCACCTCTGGCTGAACTCATGTTTGTTGCGGACGAACTGCGACAAAAACAAGTCGAACACGGAAAAGTTACCTGGCAGATAGATCGCAATGTGAATACGACCAATGTTTGTATTGCGAATTGCAAGTTTTGTAATTTCTATCGGGTACCCGGTCATCCGGATGCTTACATAACGGACATTAATACTTATACAAGGAAGATTGAAGAAACCTTTAAATGGGGCGGCGACCAGTTGTTATTGCAGGGGGGACATCATCCGAAACTGGGATTAAGTTTTTATACTGATTTATTTCGCGAACTAAAAACGCGATATCCAAATTTAAAATTGCACACACTGGGACCCCCTGAAATTGCCCATGTCTGCAAGCTTGAAAAGAAATCTCATCGCGAAGTCATAATGGCTTTACGTGAAGCCGGAATGGACTCACTTCCCGGAGCAGGAGCTGAAATCCTGGTTGACCGCGTTAGGCGATTGGTAAGCAAAGGAAAATGCGGAGCACAGGAATGGTTGGATATCATGAAGGAAGCCCATCGGCAGCATATTACCACCTCGGCTACAATGATGTTCGGCCACGTGGAAACCATCGAAGAGAGATTTCAACACCTTGTGAAAATCAGAGAGGTTCAATCAATGAAACCAAAAGACGCCAAGGGTTTTCTGGCCTTCATCCCCTGGACATTCCAGGATGCGGATACTTTGCTGGCAAGGATCCGGGGGGTCCATAACCTGACAACACCGGAAGAATATATCCGTATGATTGCGATGAGCCGGATTATGCTTCCAAACATCAAAAATATTCAGGCGTCCTGGCTTACTGTCGGAAAAGAAACAGCTCAGGTCTGTCTGCATGCCGGTGCCAACGATTTCGGAAGCATTATGCTTGAAGAAAATGTTGTCAGTGCTGCAGGCGCTCCGCACCGGTTTACGAGCAAATCCATCCAGGAGGCCATCAAAGAGGCCGGATTTAAACCCCAGTTGAGAAATCAGCAGTATGAATTTCGGGACCTCCCCGTATTTATGGAAGAACAAGTAATTGATTATTAAAGCTTAAGGCTTGACGGGAAGATCCAAAACGGTTGTTTGGAACTCCACCATTTTGACATCGCCTCCTCATACCTCTCTAAGTGTTTTTTTTAGATGAATATTACAACCTAAAATCCATTTTTCTGCGTTAATGGAATAATCCTATACCATTCCAATACCATGCAGAGCCCCTTCCGGAGATTTGTGCGCATTTCCATTGTATTATTTGCTACCGTTTTGCTGTGCAATTTTTTTGCCTATTATCTGGTAAATAAGAAATCCGCAGAGAATGAAGAATTAATAACCGCCCGGTCGCTCGCGGGACGTCAGCAGATACTCAGCCAGGTTATTGCAAAACAGGCGGCCATTATCAATAGTGCCGTTTATGGAGATGTGGAGACCCGCCGGCTTAAAGACAGTCTGGCGATTACATTGAATGATTTCAGCAAACAACAGGAGCAATTGCAAAAATGGGTAGAGCAATCCAAATCTCCCCTTCCGGCTCATCTTTTTAAAATACGTCTGCTTTTTTCCTATATCAATCCCTATTATTCCAGTATCCGGCAAACAGGACAGGATATTGTTGAGGAGGATTCCGTGATCTTTCAAATAAACAAGCGACTTTATTTACAGCGACTGATAGAAAGCGACAACAAATATTTACCGCTCATGCGGGATATTACCAATCAGTTTACCCAACTCCTGTTGGAAAAGACAAGAGAATCCTCTGCTATTGAAGTCGGTAAGATGGTGTCGCTTGTCGTTGCGATAATCTGCCTGATTATACTTGTGCTGGAACCTGCATTTAAAAGGGGGGAGACGAATTTCCGGGATCTTCAGAAAGCAAAAAATGAATTGCAGGTTGAAAAAACACAACTGGATTCACTTCTTCTTTCCCAGGATGAGGCTATTCAAACGCTTTCCTTTGCAATGACCTATGCAAAGATGGGGTCATGGAAAATAGATTTCGAGACACAGGAAATCATTCTGGGAAATGAATTCAAGGAATTGCTTGTAATGGAAGAAAATTCTTCCGGAAAACTGCTACTGGATGAATTCCTGGAAGAGTTTATAGTACCGGAGGATTTTCATACCGCAAAGGACGAGTTTAGTGAGATATTTCGTAACCGGAACAATCTGGGATATGAAATTTCATTTTCATTTCGCGTGATAACACGTCACGGATGGATGCGTTATTTATTTTTAAAAGGGAAAGTGGTGGACGTGACTGGATGTTTTGGAATTGCTCAGGATGTTACTTCCGAAAAAGAATCGGAAAATGCATTGGTGAACAGTGAACAAAAATTCCGGCTGCTCGCAGAAAATTCGGAAGACATCATCAGTGTGCACGCGGCAGATGGGACCACCTGGTATCTTTCTCCTTCCTTAACCCATGTACTTGGTTATGAAGTAGAAGAAGTAATTGGAACTGCGTTTCTGGAATATGTACACCAGGAAGACCGTCATAAATTTTCCAAACAGAACAGAGGTCGGGAACTTTTTTCCCAGGAATCGCTGATCATCCGTTACCGGGTTCGCAAAAAAGATAATACCTATCTATGGCTTGAAACAATTATCAAGCCCATCATGGATCACAATGAAGTAATCAAACTGATTTGTACATCCCGTAATATTACCGGACAACGCATTGCGCAGGAGAAACTAAAGAAGAAAGACCAGCTGCTCTATGCAGTTTCGCAGGCAACGCATTTATTGCTCAGTAATACAGATCTGAATCAGGCCATCGCGGCAGGTATTGAAATTCTTGGAACAAAAACATTGGTGGCCAGGGTATATGTGTTCAAAAACCAGCATGATGAAACAACAGATAAATGGTATACATCTATAATTAACGAATGGAACTCCGGTGGAAATAAATCAAGGATGAACGATCCCAAGATGACAATGCTGAGTTTCGAAACGATTGAGCCCATTGTGCGGCCAATGATGGAAAAACTTCCTTTTGTTAGTTATCGCTGGAAGGAAACAGATGAACGTTTGCTGGGAATTTTTGACAGGCATCAGGTAGAAGCCACTCTATCCATTCCGATTTTTGTAAACGATTTCTTCTGGGGTTTTGTTGGCTTTGATGAACTAACCCGGGACAAGGAATGGACCGAAGGGGAATTTTCCATTCTTCAGTCTTTCGCATCCTCCTTAAGCGCGGCTATACAGCGTAAAAAAATAGAAGACGAGCTGATACAGGCGAAAGTGCTCGCTGAAACGGCAAGTCGCACAAAGAGCGAATTTCTTGCCAACATGAGCCATGAACTGCGCACACCTATGAATGGCATTATCGGATTTACCGATCTGGTGCTCACGACGGAATTGCAGAAAACCCAACGTGATTACCTGAAGAATGTAAAGAAATCGGCTTATGGATTATTGGAAATTATCAATGATATACTGGATTTCTCGCGTATCGAAGCCGGCAAACTGCTGATCGATAATACCTTGTTCAAGCTGGATGAACTCGTGGAAGAAACAATCGACATACTGACTCTGAAAGCTTTTGAAAAAAAACTCGAAATGCTTTATCGTGTCGATTACGACATCCCTTCC
>DASXNJ010000106.1:0-7994 GCA_036495145.1 Puia sp. | reverse complement strand
GCTATGAAATCACCCAGTTTACTCATGTCGATTCCGTAACAATCGGGGTAACGGATCTGCGGAGCGGAGGAAACGATAATTATTTTCTTTGGCTCCAGCCTGGCCAGCATACGTACGATACTTTCTCTCAAAGTGGTTCCGCGAACGATGGAATCATCAATCACCACAAGCGTATCAACATCTTTTTGAACAGTACCATAGGTGATATCATAAACATGCTGAACCATTTCATTCCGGCTGGCATCGGCGGTAATGAAAGTCCGCATCTTGACGTCCTTGGTTGCAATTTTCTCAATCCGGATTTTCCGGTTGATCATTTGAGAAAGTTTTTCTTCCGTCAAGTCATTTCCCCAGGACATGATTCTGTCGATCATTACTTTTTTCAGATAATCATCCAGACCCTTCCACATCCCATAAAAAGCGACCTCAGCTGTATTGGGAATAAAAGAAAAGATGCTGTTTTTCAAATCGTGATTGACGGAATTCAGGATCTGTTCGCTCAGATTATAACCAAGCGCAATTCTTTCCCGGTAGATTTTTTCATCACTACCTCTTGAAAAGTAAATTCGTTCAAAGCTGCATGCGCGGCGCTCTTTGGCGGGAATAATCTGTTCAACCGAAAACCGTCCGTCAGATTTTGAAATCAGTGCATTACCCGGCATGAGTTCCAGCACTTCGTTTTCTCCGACATTAAAAACGGTTCGTATGGCAGAACGCTCGGAAGCCGCAATGATGATTTCGTCATTGGCAAAATAATAGGCAGGACGGATTCCGTGTGCATCACGAAAAACGAATCCGTCTCCGTTGCCCACCAGACCGCCAACCGTAAATCCTCCGTCGAACAAGGGAAGCGCTTTTTTCAGCACTCGTTTCAAATCGAGCTCTTCCGGTTTTTCTTCGTCTGCCTGAACGATATAATGGTGAATGACTTCCATCATGGCTGCCAGGTCGCTTTGCTTCTGAAATTCACCCGGCTCGATATTTATCAATGCAAAGAGTTCATCCGTATTAACGAGGTTAAAATTGCCTGCCAGTGCGAGATTGCGGGCGGGTATCGTATCTCTTTTTATAAAAGGATGACAGAATTCAACATTGTTCTTACCCTGTGTTCCATAACGGAGATGACCAAGCAGAAGTTCACCCATGACAGAAATATGACCTTTTAAAAGCCCGGGATGCTTGATAATATCAGGCTGATATTTTTCAAGGTCCTTTACTTCGTCATTTATTTTTGAGAATATATCAGCAATCGGCTGATTATTGTTACTGCGTATCCGGTGAAGAAACGGGTGTCCCGGCTCAATATTGAGCTTTACAGAGGCAACACCAGCGCCATCCTGACCGCGGTTGTGTTGTTTTTCCATGAGCAGGTAGAGCTTATTTAAGCCATACAATGCCGTACCATATTTCTGGAGATAAAAAGAGAAAGGTTTGCGAAGTCTGATGAATGCCAAACCGCATTCATGTTTTATTTCGTCGCTCAATGTGCTTTTTTTAGTGACAGGATCCATGGGAAACCCGCCCAAACGAAAATGAAGCGCAAAGTTAATTCATTTTAAACAAGTCTGAAAGACTGAAAGACTGAAAGTCCGGAAGATTGAAGTAGAAACTTACTGTCAACTGCCAACTGCCAACCGTTTAAATCGTTACAGAGCTTGAATTCATGAAATGAATCAGGGAAACAGCATTTTTAAGCTTCAGCTTTTTAAGAATATTATGACGGTGTACTTCTACCGTCTTGATGGAAATTTCGAGTTTTAGTGAAATATCTTTTGAGGAGCTGCCCATTCGAATCAGGTTAATGACATCCATTTCTCTTTCGGTCAGCGTGTTAACGGCGGAAACAGTGGCCTGATCTGCAGCGTTCTCTGTGATCATCAGGTCCTTTATCTCTTCGCATACGAATTTATTCCCTTTAGACACTTCCAGAATAGCATTTACCATCTCTTCACGGGATGAATTTTTTGTAACATAACCACTTGCACCATACTGGATCATTTTTTTGGCAAAAGCAGGTTGGGAATGCATGGTAACGCCGATGATCCGGGTTTCCGGAGAAACCTCACGGATCTGCCGGGTTGCTTCAATACCTGAAAACGGTACCATATTGATATCCATCAGCACCACATTGGGGTGAATTTCCTCACTCATTTTAACTGCATCTTCTGAGTTGCTGCAGGACCCGACAACTTTAAACCGGGAATCCCGGTTCAATATATAGGTCCAGGTTTCCCTGATGAGCTTATGGTCGTCGGCAATCAAAATACTAATCATGGCCTGTTTGTTTTCAATGGCGTAAACTGGATTCGGGATTTGCATAGCGGTTAGATGATCGTAATATACTATAAACTGACTGAAATTAAAGGCACCCGGAAGCGGATTTTCCCCATTTCTTGTCGCAGCTCATTAATTTGAGCTGGTAAACTGGCGTGTTTGCCATTTTGATAGATTTCCGCAGTTGCGGTAATCCCCGTCGATCATGATATAGTAGGTTGAAATCCGGCTTTGGAACCAGGCTTGCAAGACCTTGTTCTTTTTTTGTTCCAATGCCCGCTGGGATATCCGGTTGTAATCATCTTTCAGATTTTCGCGGTGCGGTTCCGATTTGGAGATAAGATAAATAATACGAACACCTTTTTTACCCCGTTCATCGGTAAAAACAGTGGGTTGCGAATACTGGCCGGAACTCAGGTTGGAATTCTTAAGAAGCAAAACCATTTCCTTATCCAGTTCATCTATTTTAAGGTAATTGGAACCATCATGTGCCATCAGAATACCGGCTGTGAATTTTGCATTTTCATCATCGCTGTATTTTGCAACAGCTTCACCAAACCCAATAGTGCCGGCTACCAGCTGGCGTCGCACGGAATCAAGTTTTTCTGTTGCAGTATTGATTTCAGGTTGTGTTATCTGTGGTATGCGCAGAATATGCCTTATTACCGCATCATCCCCATTGCGGCTTACCATCAAAATAATATGATAGCCGAAACGGGTTTTGATAACGGGCGAAACCTGACCTTCTTTCAAACGAAAAGCCGCATTGAGGAATACCGGATCCCATTGTTTTTCAAGCTTATTGACCTGATACATTCCACCCTTGTCCTTACTTCCGGGATCATCCGAATACAAAGACGCGAGGGTCTCAAATTTTTTACGACCGCTTTCCACATCCGCCTTATATCCATTCAGTTCTTCAATGGCAAGCAGTTCAATATCCCGGCTTGCTTTCGGATAAACAACGATTTGACCGATTTGCAATTCGGACTCATAAAACAGGAGACTATCTTTCGGTATCTTTTCATAGTATTCCTTCACCTCGGTCGGGGTAATTTTGATGCCTTCAACAATTTTTGTCCTCATACCGGAAGCCATACGTTGCTCCTTAATGGGTTGGCGAAATTCTTCCCGCATCTGGTAAACAGACCGGCCGGCAACCTGTTCCAGGGCTTCTTTACTTCCGTACTGTGAAATGAAATACCGAATTTTTTGGTCTATCTCCGCGTCTATTTCGTCTTCAGTGACAGGAATGGAATCTTTTTCAGCCTGAAGAACGAGCGCCTTTTGAACGAGCATACCGTCGAGAATCTGACATGGATCCTGCTCCTGGCCGCCCTGTCTTTTAATATCTTCGTTGGCGATAAAAATTTCTGATTTCAGAACGATTTTATCGCCTACAATACCTACTATTTTATCGGCTACCACTTTTTGCTGTGCCAGCGTGGTAGTCGCGATCAGCAGAGAAAAAGCAGCAAAAAATATTTTCTTCATAAACGGGGATCTGGACTTTCAAAAATACACTGTCTAATGATCAATTATTAATGATTAATTGTTAATTCTTAAGCACATTAATAGTTAATCATTAATAATTGATCATTATAATGTTCGCTTTACTTCCTCTTCCTCATACGCCTCAACAATATCTCCCACATGATAATCCGTATAATTCTTAATAACAATACCACATTCCATGCCCGATGGTACTTCCTTCACATCATCTTTAAATCGTTTCAGAGACGCCAGTTCTGCTGTTGCCCCTTCGCCGATCGGGTAAACCACAATACCATCACGTACAAGTCTGATCTTTGAATTCCGGTAGATTTTTCCATCAAGCACATAGCAGCCGGCGACAGTCGCCTTGTCAAACTTGAACACATTCCGTATTTCAACATTGGCCACCACCTTTTCCTGGATCTTCGGCTCCAGCATCCCTTCCATCGCACTCTTCACTTCTTCGATAGCATTATAAATAATGGAGTAAGTTTTTATCTGTACACCCTCATTTTCGGCCAGTCTCGCTGCCTGAACAGAAGGCCGTACGTTAAATCCGACTACAACGGCATCTGATGCAGTTGCGAGCAGAACATCACTTTCAGTAATCGCGCCGACTGCTTTATGAACCACTTTCACGGCAATTTCTTCCGTAGAAAGTTTCTGGAGAGAATCACTCAGGGCTTCTACAGACCCATCCACATCCCCTTTCAGGATCAGATTCAATTCCTTAAAATTACCCAGCGCCAGACGACGTCCGATTTCATCGAGGGTGATATGCTTCTTGGTTCGTATACCCTGTTCACGTGCAAGCTGACCGCGTCTGTTTGCTGTTTCCTTGGCCTCTGCTTCATCCGCAAATACCTTGAACTTTTCACCAGCCTGAGGAGCACCGTTCAAACCAAGTAATAATACCGGCGAAGAAGGTGGCGCATCGTCAATTTTCTTGTTTCTTTCATTGAACATCGCTTTGATGCGTCCAAAATACTGTCCCGACACCACAAGGTCTCCGCTTTTCAGTGTTCCGCCCTGTACCAGTACAGTAGCCACATATCCCCTTCCTTTATCCAGTGAAGCTTCAATGACAGTACCCGATGCTTCCCGTTTCGGGTTGGATTTCAGATCCAGAATTTCGGCTTCCAACAGGATCTTTTCCAGTAAAAGATCAACATTTAATCCTTTTTTGGCAGAGATCTCCTGGCTCTGGAATTTACCACCCCAGTCTTCAACCAGGATGTTCATGCCCGCCAGCTGTTCTTTTATTTTTTCGGGATTTGCACCTTCTTTGTCAATCTTATTGATCGCAAAAACCATTGGAAGATTCGCTGCCTGAGCATGCGATATCGCTTCCTTGGTTTGCGGCATGATCGCATCATCTGCTGCGATAACGATGATGGCTATATCAGCTGCTTTGGCACCACGGGCACGCATAGCCGTAAACGCTTCGTGACCCGGAGTATCCAGGAAAGTGATTTTTTTACCGTTTGCAGTGGTAACCTGGTAGGCACCAATATGCTGGGTGATACCACCCGCTTCACCGGCCACTACATTGGCTACGCGGATAAAATCGAGCAGTGAGGTTTTACCATGATCCACATGTCCCATGATGGTGACTACAGGAGAACGGGGTAACAGATCCTCAGGTGTATCAAGGATTTCATCTTCTTCGAGCTCCAGGGCATCGTCGATACCAATGAACTCAACTGTATATCCAAATTCACCTGCTACCAGTTCAATTACGTCGGCTTCCAGACGCTGGTTGATGGACACCATCATACCCAGGCTCATACACTTGCTAATGATATCGGCGTAACTCACATCGATCAGGTTTGCAAGCTCACTCACGCTGATAAACTCAGTAACCTGGAGCTTCGTACTTTCCTGTTGTTCACTGCCACTGGCTTCTGCATTTTCTTCTCTTCTCGCCCGGCGATATTTTGCCTTGCTGCCTCTTCCGCGACCACCGGTTCCGGCCAGTTTGGCCTGCGTCTCACGGATTTTTTCCTGAATTTCTTTTTTGTCAATTTCTTTCTGGTCGCGTGGAGTGGCTGCACTTCGGTTGGTGGCACCTGCCGGCGACCTCAGGTCGCGACGCAGAATGGGTTTTGCTCCGCTGCTCGGGCGGGTTGGTTCTCGTTGAACCGGAGTTCCGATTCCCGATGGCTTCCCATTATTATTTCCACCACCTTCCCTCTTTTCAATGGGAATGCGTTTTCTTTTTCTTTTCTCATCCTGCGGTTTGGGCTTTTCCGTTTCAGCAGGTAAGTCTATTTTCCCCAGAATACGTGGCCCCTCAATCTTATCAACTAAAATGTTTTCAATGGTTGCTTCATCTTCCTTTTCAACCTCAGGAACTATGACTTCGGCTACAATCTCTTCCGGATTTGTAACAGGGATGACCGGTTTTTCTTCCGGGGTCACAACTTTTACTTCGGGCTCTTTTTTCTTTGCAAGTTTCTTGGGTCTTGTGGATGAATCGATCTGTGAGAGATCTATTTTGTCAATGATTTTCGGCCCTTCAATTTCCGGTGCTTCGATTTTGATGGTTTCCGGTTCCTTTTTGGGTTCCTCAACTTTCGCTATTACAACCGGTTTCACTTCTTCAATAACTACCGGAACGGGCTCTTCTTTTACCGGTTTCTTATTGGGATCTTTACGGAAGAGAACTGTTTCATCTTCTTTCTTGCGTTTGGCTTCCACACTTCCCTTTGGAAGATCAATCTGGTTACTTTTAATCTTAGCTACTTTGTCTCCCTGAAATTCCTGTTGGAGGGACCGGTACATGTCTTCGGTGAGCTTGGCGGTTGGTTTCAGATCGTCCTTACTAAATCCCTTGCCTACCAGGAAATCAACCAGCGTTTCCTTGCCGATGTTGAATTCCTTGGCTGCTGCCATTAAACGTGGTGATGTCGTTTCTGCCATATGATTTGTGTCCATGAACTGCCGGTCCGTCCATGGACCAGCGTCATGTTGTTATAAATAATTTATAATGAAGAACACCCGTAATCATAAAATCATGATTAATGGATTATTCTTTTTCGAATTCTTCTTTGAGCACCCGACGTACTTCTTCAATCGTTTCTTTTTCCAGGTCGGTTCTGCGTTCCAGCTCTTCCACAGACAAATCCAGCACACTATGGGCCGTATCGCAACCAATTCTTTTCAGTTCATCAATGATCCATGTTTCAATTTCATCACTGAATTCATCCAGATCGATATCGAATTCTGTTGTTTCCCCTTCATTGTCACGGAACACATCGATGGAATAACCTGTCAGCTCCTGGGCCAACTTGATATTCACTCCCTTTCTTCCGATTGCCAGCGAAACCTGGTCCGGTTTTAAATAGACATTCACATGCATCTTTTCGCTGTCTATGTCCATGCTCGTAATCTTGGATGGTGTCAATGAACGTTGAAGAAGCAATTGAATATTATTCGTGTAATTGATCACATCAATATTTTCGTTTTTCAGTTCGCGAACGATACCATGGATACGACTGCCTTTCATACCAACACAGGCACCCACCGGATCAATACGGTCATCGTATGATTCAACAGCCACTTTCGCTCTTTCACCCGGCTCACGTACTATTTTTTTGATGACGATCAGTCCGTCAAAAATTTCAGGCACTTCAATTTCGAGCAGTTTGGCCAGAAACAAAGGACTCGTACGTGACAAAATGATGACAGGAGAGTTATTCTTCATGTCTACTTTCTTCACGACGGACCGGATGCTTTCACCTTTTTTGAAATAATCCTGTGGAATCTGTTCTGATTTTGGAAGAATCAGCTCATTGCCTTCCTCATCCAGCAGTAAAATTTCTTTTTTCCAAACCTGGTAAACTTCGGCATTAATGATTTCGCCAATACGTTCACTGTACTTTTTAACCAGTACGTTCTTTTTCAGGTCACCGATGCGGCTGGCCAGGGTTTGTTTTGCCGCAAGGATTGCCCGGCGCCCGAAATCGAGGATCTCAATTTCTTCATAGAGATCTTCTCCTACTTCATAATCCGGTTCCAGTTTAACGGCATCACTATAGGCTATTTGTGCCAGGGGATCTTCCACAGACCCATTCTCTACGATCGTGCGTCTGCGCATGATTTCAAGGTCTCCCTTTTCGGCATTCACAATTACGTCAAAATTCTCATCACTCCCGTATTTTTTACGCAACAGGGTTTTGAAAACGTCCTCTACCACTTTCATCATGGTAGGACGGTCAATATTT
>DASXNJ010000105.1:0-7256 GCA_036495145.1 Puia sp. | reverse complement strand
TAAAACGATCAAACAATTTGGCGGCCCGGCGCGTCAGGGTGGTGGTGTAAGCGGTGTGGAAATGGCGCTCTGGGATCTTTGCGGAAAAGCGTACAATGTTCCGTGCTGGCAATTACTCGGGGGCCGCTATCGCGATAAAGTGAGGTTATATGCCGACACGCCCGAGGCACCGACGCTGGATGAATTCAAATTAAAAATAAAACACCGGCTGGAAGTGCAGGGCATGACCTGGTTGAAAATGGATATTTCAATCGGTGAGGTAAAAAACATTCCAGGCGCTTTGAATAATAGTAAATTCTGGGGAGAGAATCTATCGCAGTGGAACGGTGGTTATATGGATTATGCAAACACAGAACATCCGTTCACTGCCATACAGATCAATGACAAAGGCCTGGACGCCATGGCCGGTATTATCAGTGAAGTGAGATCAGTAGTGGGATATGAGATCCCACTTTCTTCCGATCATTACGGCCATTTTGATCTGAACAATGCCATCCGTTTTGGGAGAAAAGTGGAACCCTACCGCCTGGCCTGGCTCGAGGACATGGTTCCATGGCAATTTCCACAACAATTTAAAACCATCTCAGATGCGCTGGAGACGCCGGTTCTTACGGGAGAAGATATTTATCTTCTGAGCGGATTCAAACCGCTTATTGATATCCACGCAGTCGATATTGTTCATCCTGATCTGGCAACTGCCGGTGGATTGCTGGAAACAAAAAAAATAGGAGACTACGCTGAAGAACATGGCGTGGCTATGGCCATGCACTTTGCAGGAACTCCCGTTTCCTTTATGGCCAGTGTGCATTGCGCTGCCGCTACCCAAAACTTCCTGGCGCTGGAACATCATTCTCTCGACAGCGAATGGTGGGACAGTCTTGTGAAAACCACCGACGGCCGGAAATTATTTGAAAAAGGATTCGCGAATGTTCCTCTCACAGCACCTGGTCTCGGTATTGAACTGGTAGATGAAGAATGCAAAAAGCATCTGATACCAACAGATAAATCATATTTTGCGCCAACACCTGACTGGAATGATAAAAGATCTCATGACAGGCCGTGGAGTTAAACATTCAAATGCCAATCGCTCTTAGGACGAATTATTTGCTGATCTTTTCGATATCTATCGCATCGCCGGTAATAGTTCCTGTAATCGTAACCTTATCTCCTATATACTTGGAAACTTTCTTTGGATCACTGATTGTATAAACTTTGTCTCCAATTACAAAAACAGGAGCATAGCCTTCCTTAACACATTTTTTGGCGCACGCTGCATGTCCGTCATTATTACCTTTAGCGCCACAATGAGAATCACTGATATATCCGGTCCAGGTACCTTTATCGGCGGCAAAAGCGACAACGGAGAAAAACATCCCCAGCAACAATAAATACTTTTTCATACCAACAAGTTTAATGTTAGATAAATTAATCTACCTAAGTTACGAATTATTAAAGAGAGGCTGGTTCAGTTTTTTGCAAGCGTCGGATATTATTTATTAACTTTCTCAAGCATGTGAAAAATTAGCAGACGGCCATCATCCTTCTTCAACGAAATTGATGTCTTTTTTGAAAGTTTCCTCCAGGAAGATAAGCGCAACGATCGCAATGGTGAAGCTTACCAGGCCAACCGCCAAAGCGCCATGAGTAATTCCAATATATTTTTTTGCCATTGCAAATAGCATGGTTAATGGAATGACCGAACCTCTGACAAAGTTGGGAACCGTTGTGGCAACCGTTGCCCGGAGATCGGAGCCAAAAAGTTCAGCTGCAACGGTAATGAAAAGTGTCCAATAGCCACTGCAAAATCCAAGGCATGTGCATAATAAGTAAAATAATGTTGTGCTATGGAGCGGTACAAGTAAATAGACAATTACCAGTGAAAAGGAAGACAAAATAAATAGTAAGATGACTTTTTTTCTGCTTTGCAAGTATTGACTGAGAAAACCACTTGTTAAGTTCCCCAAAACCTGAGCCGCAAAAGAAAGCATGACTGCCTTGCCTGCATCAACAGGCTGGTCAAGACCCATTGCCTGGCCAAATTCCGGGGAAAACGTGAACAAAATTCCAATCACAAACCATATCGGTATACCGATCAGGATACTGTTCAAGTATTTTAACAGCCGGGTTTTATTATTGAATAATTTAATCACATCACCCCGTTTAATGCTGTTTTCCTTCAGCTTCATGAACATCCCTGATTCAAAAACCCTTACCCGCAAAACCATAAGTATTAATCCCAGGCCACCGCCGATAAAATAGGCAGGTCGCCAATCAAAAAGATGAGAAACAAGGTATGCGAGCAAAGCACCCATTATGCCTGTAGTTGCGACCAGGGTTGTTCCATATCCACGCCTTTCTTTTGGTAAAATTTCTGTGACCAATGTAATACCTGCTCCCAGTTCACCCGCGAGTCCAAAACCCGCAATAAATCTAAGTGCAGCATATTGATTGACGGTAGTTACAAATCCATTCGCAATGTTTGCGATAGAATAGATTAAAATTGAACCAAACAATACAGACAGTCTTCCCTTTTTATCTCCCATGATTCCCCAAAATACTCCGCCAATCAACATCCCTGCCATTTGCAAATTCAAAAGCAGAATCCCATCCTCCAGTAATTTTTCTCCGGAAAGATGCAATGATTTTAAACTTGAAACCCGGTTGATGCTGAAAAGAAACAAATCATACATATCAACCATGTATCCCAGCGCTGCAACTAAAACGGGAATGCTCAATAGTTCCCGGGTTAAACTTTTGGAAGAAGAATCGGTCTTTGCAATGATGGATAAATCTTTCATTTAGAGCCTCAATTTCATTTGTTCTTAGTTCATCTTGTTTTCCCAGATGAAACCATACATAAATTTTAATTCACAATCTCGGAATGGTTAATCCCCCATCCACCATGATCACCTGTCCTGTTGAATAAATGAAATCGCTTTTTGTAAGCGCCGCGACTGCTTTTCCAACATCCTGTGGTTGTCCCCAGCGCTTCTGTACGCACAGCCCCTCCCCGATTAATTTATCATACTTTTCTCTGCCTCCGGATGTCATGTCAGTCTGGATAATGCCCGGCCTTACTTCAAAGACAGGAATATCGTGCTCACCAAGCCTCGTGGCAAATAATTGTGTAACCATGCCAATACCTGCTTTAGAAATACAGTATTCTCCCCGGTTTAGGGATACTACGGTTGCGGAAATAGATGAAATATTTATAATGCATCCTTTAAATGCAGGATTCATTTTCTTCTGCTCAATCATCCAATTTGCTGTCCTCTGTGTAAGAAAATATGAGCCCTTTAAATTAACGCCTATCACGTAATCAAAACTTTCTTCCGTAGCATCCAGGATGTCTCTTCGTTCTTTAGGGCCCACACCGGCATTGTTGACCAGCACATGAAGTGCCCCATAATGGTCTTTTACCTGTCGCAGTATTTCCATCCGGTCTCTGGAGGAAGCGATGTCTCCCGGACAATACATCACATCAACGCCGTATGCCTTCAATTCATTTAATGCATTTTCTACCGCGCCTTCAGTACGTGTTCCATTGATGGCCAGATCAAAATTATTTTGCGCAAGTTGGCTGGCAATGCCAAACCCAATACCACGGCTTCCTCCTGTGATCAAAGCCACTCTTCTCATATATTGATTGACTGTTTACAATTCAGGAATATTTACCCAGCACTTTTTGCTCCAGCTTTCCAATCCTTTTTCTGCCAGCTGAACTCCCTTAACGCCTTCGCACATGTCCCAGGGAAAGGGGTCACCTTTCACAACGTGTTTCAGGAATAGCTCCCACTGCACTTTAAAAGCGTTATCATAAGTTTCCTGCTCAGGTACTTTTGCCCAACCCTCAAAGAAATTAATGGATTGTGGAATATCCGGATTCCAAACCGGTTTTGGCGTGTTACCATAATGCTGAATATAACATTCACGCAATCCTGCTACTGCAGATCCCTTACTTCCGTCAACCTGCAGTGTTAATAAATCATCCCGTCTTACTCTCACCGTCCAGGAAGAATTAAATTGGGCGATGATGCCATCTTCCAGTTCGAATGTTGCGTAGGCGGCATCGTCTGCAGTACTTTTATATGCCTTGCCTTGTTCATCAAATCTTTCCTGGATATGTATTGCACCAAGACATGAAACAGCTTTTACTTTTCCAAACACATTATCGAGCAGGTAACGCCAGTGACAAAGCATATCGACGATAATACCTCCATCATCTTCCTTCCGATAGTTCCATGATGGTCTTTGAGCGGGAATGGAATCGCCTTCAAATACCCAATATCCAAACTCGCCCCGCACAGACAGGATCCTGCCAAAAAATCCCTGTTGAATCAGACGCCTTATTTTTAAAATACCGGGAAGCCAAAGTTTATCCTGTACTACACCGTGTTTTATATTATGCTCTTTACACAGCCGGTACAATTCCATGGCCTGCTTTGTGTCTATTGCAATGGGTTTTTCACAATAGATATGCTTTCCCGCTTTTACCGCTTTGCGAATTCCTTCCGCGCGTTTACCTGTAATTTGTGCATCGAAGTAAATAGCATTATGCGGATCAGCCAGTGCCTGATCCAGATCGGTGCTCATTTTTTTTACACCGGACATCAGGCAAAGTTTTTTTAATTTATTTTCATCACGACCAACCAATACAGGATCCGGCATAATTGTTTCACCCGGACTTATTCTTACACCGCCCTGTTTTATTATTTCTGCAATAGACCGCATTAAATGCTGATTCGTTCCCATGCGTCCCGTAACGCCGTTCATAATCACACCTATTTTATGCTCGGTCATGGTTTAACTTTTATCAGCTCTGTACTTAAGAATTTTCTTTATATGCCATAATAATCTTCTGAAGATACTCAGATTGGTCTTCTTTCCAGTGGGTAGCAGAAAAAATTTCCACCTCATTAAAACCGGTGAACCCTGCGGCTTCCACCCATGATCTGATTTGCTTAACAGGAATACAACCTTCCCCCATCAGGCCACGATCCAGCAATATATCCGTAGTGGGTACTTTCCAGTCACAAATATGGAATGCCATCAGGTGCCCGTTTTCTCCGCACCGCTTTATTTCTTTTTCAAGGAATGGATCCCACCAGACATGATACACATCAACAGCAACTCCGACCCAGGGTGAGTTGAATTCTTCAGCCATATCATTCGCCTGCTTCATCGTATTGATTGCCGAACGTGTGTCAGCATACATGGGATGCAGCGGTTCAATGGCCAGCTTTATTTTAGCAGCTGATGCCTGCGGGATCAGCTCGCCGATACCATCCCTAATCTGTTTCCTTGACTCTTCCAACGGTTGAGACGGATCAGCACCACACACAAGCACCAGCATCGGAGCTCCAAGTTCAGCGGCTTCATCAATAGCTCTCCGGTTATCATCCATGGCCGATTTTCTTTTACTTAAATCCTTACCCGGGAAAAATCCACCCCTGCAAAGTGACACAATCGTTAAGTCATTGTCGAGCAGCATTCTGCCTGTTTGTTTGATATTTCTTTCATCCAATGCATCGCGCCAAACAGTTATCGCCTTTACCCCGGCCGCAGAAAAATTCTTTGCAGCCGCTTCTATTGCCCAGGGCCTGGTCGTGATCGTGTGCATGCACAATCTGGAAATATCTCTATCGCTTGTAGAATTCATACGATGTTGAAAAAGGCATGATATGTGTCATTATTGATCACCCGTTGAATATAAAGGGCCACTTCACGCGCATGATAATCCCCCCACATACTTGATTCGCCATGGGGGATTTTACTTCCCTGCGGTATGTAATCCCATCCGTTTGGCCGATGATAAACGGAATGCAGCAATAATCCCTGATGTCTTTGAGCAGTGCTCAAATAGGGCTCATCCAAAATGGCATTTAAGATTGTCAGTCCTGCCTGCCAATAACGATCGCCGGACTCTTTTTCATTATTTTGTTGAAGGTATCTGCCGAGTCTCAACAATCCCTGTGCTGCAATCGGTGCGGACGAACTGTCAACCGGTTCAAAATCATTAAACGGATCGGCGGGCTTATTCAAATAATCCCCCAGCTTATACAGATCAGGAGCCCCGGTATCCCAATAAGGCACGCCATCTGTTGGACAGTTGTCAATGTAAAAATCACATACGGCCCTGGCTGCTTTTATCATAAAAGGTAAAATATCCTTCTTTATATCAAGGCCTGTGATTCCTGCATCTTTAACAGAGTCAAACCATTCAATTTCTTCAGCGAATCCGCACATTGCCCATGACAGGCCTCTTATCCATGTGCTAAACGCTGAATACCCCTGTTGCGAATTCGGACAACGGAAATTTCCATCATTTACATTGAAAATACTTTCGTGTGCTGTTCGCCCCCAAACGTCATAGGCATCACGACCCTCACCATAAAATATTGAATAGTCCGTCGTCGCTTTCAGATGTTGAACAGCACGTTCCAATAAACTGATCTGCTGATCACTCTCCGTCTGCAGCACGTGCCCCTGGCAATGGCTAAGAATAAGTGACCGGCAGGAACGGATCGTATCAACAAACAATGAGTGAGGTCCGTTGAATGAATAAATAAAACCACCGCCTTTAATGATTGTCCAACGCCTGGCCTGGATGGCTCCCGAAATCTTTAATGCCAATGAATAAAAATCTTTTTCCCATTCATTGAATGCTATTTTTCCTTCTTTCATCAAACGCAGCAGATTGCCATAAGTGCTCACGTTGTTAAATCCGTGATCATGCACACCTACATGACTGACATACGGCGCCATTTCCTGAACGGTTTTCCTGCGCCCTGTTTCAAGGAATTCTCTTTCACCCGTTGCATCAAATTGAAGAATCATTGACCCATATAAAAATCCCTGAGTCCATTCCGTCCACCCCCTGGCAGTGTACTTACCTTTGACTGTAAAAACCGGTGAACCTTTTGAATCATCATAATTATTATCAATCAGTTTTATCTTTTCTCCTGACAGCTGCCAGAATCTTTTGAGTTTGGTTGTGAGATCAGATGGTTGTAAAGTTGAATTAATTTTAATCATTGTGAAATTCGGGTCATTATTTAGTCAATATGCGAATTAAACGATTTTAAAATCTTTTGTTTTGAGCGTTGCTTTTATCTGTATTTATCATTTCAATCGCCTTTTCTAATAGTTCATCACGCGCCTCTTTAATTCCTTTAATAGACGGATGAATGACAACATCGATTTTTACACCCTTTCTTTGCGTTTCCGTTCCGTCGGGATAGTAGACTCCCAGTTGC
>DASXNJ010000104.1:0-18617 GCA_036495145.1 Puia sp. | reverse complement strand
ATGAATCCGATGCTCTAACCAGCTGAGCTACCTCGCCAGCGGGCTGCAAAAGTAATCGTTTTTTGATTTGATTCCACCGCAAATTGTATCTCATTTGACCCCGCACATGGTCGGTCATCGAAAGAAGTCAGCGCCTTGTGGACACCGCCAGTCCGGGACTAATATGATGAAGCATTTCTTCTGTCATATCTTTCAGACTAAAGGAGGGCTTCCAGCTCCAGTCTTCCCTGGCTACCCGGTCGTCTATAGATTCGGGCCATGAATCCGCTATGGCCTGCCGGAAATCCGGTTCGTATTCGATTTTGAATTCCGGTATAAGTGCCTTGATTTCACGGGCGATTTCGGAAGGCGTAAAACTGATGCCGGCCAGGTTATATGAAGTACGTACGGATATTTTTGATTCCGGCGCTTCCATCAGTTCAATGGTTGCGCGTACAGCATCGTCCATATACATCATTGGTAATCGCTTATCAGCACGCAGAAAACAATTATACGTTTCTCCCCTGATTGCTGAATGAAAAATTTCTATGGCGTAATCCGTCGTGCCACCGCCCGGCAATGTTTTATAACTGATGAGGCCCGGATAACGGATACTGCGCACATCCACACCGTAACGGTGAAAATAATAATGACACCATTGTTCTCCTGACAATTTGCTGATACCATATACGGTTGATGGTGCAGCATAAGCATCCTGGGGACAATTTTCTTTTGGGGCATCCATTCCGAAAACCGCGATACTACTTGGCCAAAATACTTTTTCAACGCCTTCCTCCCGTGCCACTTCCAGCGTATTGATAAGACTTTGCATATTCAGATGCCAGGCCAGCATGGGATTTTTTTCGCCGGCAGCTGAAAGCATGGCAACCAGTAAATAAATTGTTTTCACTTCATGACGACGAACCTGCACGCGAAGAATTTCTTTATCCATAATATCGAGTGGAAGAAACGGGCCTGTGCCCTTCAGAAGATCCGCCTCTCTTTTGAGATCTGCAGCGATGATATTTTCTCCCCCGAATTGTTGCCTGAGCGCCAATGTCAGTTCCGTTCCGATCTGTCCCGACGCACCAATAACAAGAATTTTATTCATATCAGTTCAATGCAATGGAAAATTTTTGGGTGGCCGGAGGAAGACACTGCTGATCGTTACATACCATAAATTCAACGGATCCGGTGAAATTTGTCTTTGCATTCGTTCTTAATTTAACCAATTGCACAAAATCCACTTTACCGCTGAAATATTTTACATCCACACCAAATACGGCTTCATGCTTTTGAATCAGACTGCCGTTTTCTTTAACTGCTCCATCCAGTGTGTAAAGAGGATTTTTCGTAAAACTGAATTTTGTTGGAACGGGTCCGCCATCAGGTGTAAACTGCGAATAAGTATGCCAGGGACTATTAAGATCCACATGAAAATGCAGCTCATATACATTGTCCGTAACCTTTTTGGCTGAATAAGTCCAAGAGTAGGGAACTACGGTCTGCGCTTGCGAGACAGTGACAAATAAAAGTACGACTGCCAGGGAAAGTATACGTTTCATATTCAAATGTACAGTTTAGGTTTCTGTAAGCAGAAATCCATCACAAAATAAATTCCTAAATATGATGGAAATATGACTCACGCGGAGGGGTGTAAAGACTTATTCAATTACAATACCCCCAAATAAAGCATTTACGCGTTTTGGACGGGAAAGGTGGCATCCCGTAAGAGAATAAAATTCAGTTAAATGAACGGAAGGGAAATACTTATTCAGGTTTGTGGCGAAGATAAAAACAGACAGCAATTGCGATAACGAAAGCTGCTGTAACGACGTTATTCCAGAATGCGGACTTTTTCTTTGCCCTCAGGGCATCGTCATGACTGATCATTTCTTCCCGGATTTCACTTGAATAGCCGCCTTTTGCCATAAAGGCTATTCCTTTGGGGGTTATTTCCAGTTCCAGCCCGTCATTACCAACAAAACAACGTACAAGTCCGTCCTCAAAAAGGATTTCCTGAAGGTTATGCAATTCTTCACCAAAGAATTCACCATAACGATCATAGAATCCCCCCATTGCTAATGCAGGCTGATCCTCAAATTCATGCATCAAAAGAGAAAGTAATCCGTCTAATTTTTCATCCTGACCAGGGGTCTTGCTAGTTAACTGCATCGTTTGATCTGTTTAATCCTTATGTAAATCAATTCATAGGTATGGATCACAGATCGCAGGACCGTTAAACATTAGCCGAATAATGCTTATATGGAATATGCGTGGAAGTAGGCTATCGCTTCCTATAAAAGTAAAAATTATTTCATGAAATCAAAATATTTTTCAAATGATTTCAGGAATAAAATGCCGGATTCTCCTGACAATACCGATTATTGTCTCAAACGCTTATCTGTATTGGTTTCCAGGTTACGGAGCGATGTGTAAGTAGTTATTAACAACTGAATCTGCGAGGATTCCGATTTTTGTTCAGCTTTTATTCGGGATATTTTGATTATGCATTAAAGCATCCCAATATTCCTTACCATATCCTACAAAAATTTCCTTGCCTGCCGGAATATCTTCGATAGCATCGATATACACTTTTAGTCCAATTGTTTCATAAGCGGCATTGTTTTTCAGACCTTTTTTACGCTTCCTTCCCCTTGCATCATTGGCATACCGGCCAAGGGCTTTCCGATAGGTGTAAGCATCCAGGACATGTTTCCGGTTTATAAAATAAATATATCCGTTGGTCCCTTCACGATGATTCACATCCTTCCATGTTGTAACTTTTCCTTTATACTCAATGATGCGAGTTCCCTTACGTATCATTTTTCGTGTAAATAAACCATTTCCCCCTGTAGGGATGGAAGACCTTCTGATATACAGATGTTTTGAAAGAAATGCCATATTAAGAATCCGGTTGGATTATGCCTCCGGTAAAAGAAAATATAAATTATCATGCCCGGCCCCTGTTATACTAATGCTATTAACAGGCAGGGATAAAAAATAAAATGATGCGTAATATAATATCTGGTATGATGAGAAGCGTTTTGTTTTGACATATTAAGAATCGTTCAGAATAAAAAATCAGAATTTCTCTTCGGTATTTGGTCTTACAATAAACCGGAGTGACTGATCCTTGTTCAGGTAAGCAATCATCCAGTTAAATAAAGTTTTAAGGCGGTTTCTATAATTAATTAATGACATCAGATGAATGAACAGCCACATCATCCAGGCAATGAACCCCTTAAAATGAATATGGTGCGGAAGGTCGCACACAGCTTTATTCCTTCCTATAATCGCCATCGTTCCCAGATCCTTGTAATGAAACGGCCTGAGTGGTTTTCCTTCTTCCAGATTTTTAAAATTCATCGCCAGTGCTTTTCCCTGCTGAATAGCCACCTGTGCTAATTGAGGATGCCCATTCGGATATTCCGGATCATTTGTTTGCATACAGGTATCGCCAATAGCATATACATTTTCCAATCCCGCAACCTGATTGAAAGGATCACATAACATACGCCTGGATCTACCATAAGATGGGTCGGGTATCCCAGGAAAAGACATCGCTGTTACACCCGCTGTCCATATTAGATTTTTGGTCTGGATTATTTCACCGGTAGAAAGAAGCACCTGATCATTGGAAAAATCTTTTACCTGAGTATTTAATTTAACGATTACACCCATTTTTGTCAGTGCATCCAGGGTGTCATTTTGTGAAGCTGCACTCATAGGCGCCAGCAGGTGCTGACCACCGTCCACCAGATAAATGGCGGCACCTGTTCCGATCAGTTCGGGATAATCTTTTGGCAAACTATGTCTGCGCAAATCAGAAAGCATACCGGAGACTTCCACACCGGTGGGTCCCCCGCCTGCTACAACGATCGTCAACAATTTTTTTCTCTCCAACAGATCCGCAGTAATAGTAGCAAGCTCAAGCCTTTGAAGAAGCGTATTGCGCATGTTCAGCGCATCATTCACATTCTTCATGGGGATGGCGTATTTGCGAATATTCTCCATCCCGAAATAATTGGATTCAGCTCCCGTTGCAAAAACGAGATAATCATAGCTTAGTTCGCCGTTATTTAATTGGATGGTTTGCGAAGACGGATCTACTTTAATAAGTGTCCCTAAACGGAAATGAATGTTTGAATATCTTCTGAATAATTTTCGAAAGGGATAACTGATATTGGAATTTTCCAAAAATCCGGTAGCGACCTGGTATATTAACGGAGGAAAAAAATTGTAATTATTTTTATCTACCAGTGTGATCTGAATACCGGGATCATTTTTTAATTTAAGCGCCAGATTAACGCCCCCAAACCCTCCTCCGATGATCACCAGTTTTTTAGTTACTTTCTGTTGATTCTGCGTATTCGGCATAACGCAAATTTACGAAATGATATATCAAAGATCACAGATAGAGATGGTAGTTAGTTGTTGCATCTTAAAAATCGATTGAAGCTTTGAGCTTTGTGCTTTGAGCTTTATGTGGATTTATTTACGCACCGGGCCGAGTGGCAAGACCGTATATCCGAAAACTTCGTTCAGCAGATTAGCGATACCGGTATATATCGCCAGGCCGCCGCAAAGAATACCTTCATATCCGGCGAAATGAGTGATGGATTCGTTTTTTGTTGCGTCACCGATCGCCAGGAGAAAAAACAAAATAGTTAATGTACCAAATACCAGTTGAAGCGCTTTATTAATTTTCAATGTTCCTATAAACAATAACAATGTAAAAATTCCCCACATCACGAGATATGCAACCAGCGCATTGCCCGGCGTTGCAGATATCCAGCCCCACTTCGCCATAAAAATCAGCGCGACCAGTGATATCCAGAAAAAACCGTAAGAAATAAAAGCGGTCATGCCGAACGTGTTGTTCTTTTTAAATTCCAGTACGCCTGCAATAACCTGTGCCATCCCGCCATAAAAAAGACCCATCGCCAGAATCATGGAATTCATCTCATAAAACCCGGCATTATGAATATTTAATAGTACCGTCGTCATTCCAAATCCAAATAACCCAAGAGGCGCAGGATTGGCCAGACTGTCTTTTAATAATACAGGGGAAAGTTCGGTTGGCATATGGCTGTTTTAAGTGTGGAAGTATGAAAGTGTGGAAGTGAAAATAACAATTTTTTTAAATACTTCCAGACTTCTAGTCTCGCTATTCAGTTCTTAAACTTTTTATTGGGTTGACCAGGCCGGCCTTTAAACCCTTTATACCCAATGTAAGCATGGCCAGAACCGCGGCGAGACAACCAGCCATGATAAAAACACCAATCTGCAAAGGAATCCTATAGGCGAAATCTGATAACCAGCGGTCCATAATATACCAGGAAACAGGGATCGCGATACAAGTGGCAATAATCACTAATTTCAGATAACTTACTGATAAAAGCTGGATGATATTGAATAGGGACGCGCCCAATACTTTACGAATACCAATTTCTTTTGTGAGTTGCTGAACAGTAAAACTTACAAGCCCAAACAAGCCAACCAGCGAAAGTATCACAGCCAGCAACGTAAATACCAGAGAGAGGTTTCCCTGTTTCTGTTCCGATTCATATTGATGAGCGAAATTCTGATCCAGGAAAGAATACTCCGCTGTATTTCCCGGATCAAAACCTTTGTACGTCTGTTCCAGAAAAGCCAGGGCCTCATTCGTCTTTCCTTTTGCCAACCGGACATACAAATTGTCCTGCTCTTTTGCATTCGGCGGCAATATCAGAACGAGTGGTTCCACTTTATGCTGAAAGGAATAGGTATGAAAATCCCTGATTACACCAATGACGGTTTTCGGTTGTCCCTCTTTATTATTCATCGAAATCATTTTCTTTCCAAGGGCATTGGTCCAGCCTAATTCCTTTACCAGGGTTTCATTTACCAAAACAGCATTTGTCAGATCCGTGCCGTTATTATCTGAAAAGTTTCTCCCTTCTTTCAGGCCGATCTGCATGGTGTTCAAATAATCCGCATCAATCATTAATTCCTGAACAGACTTGGTCTGCGACGAAATTGCCTGCTCGTTATTCTCATAATAATATCCATAAGTTCCCAGATCATTGTTCCCGATCGGATTTCCTGCAACAGCCACCGCTTCTATCAGCGGACTTTGCAATAATTTTGATTTGATAACGGTAATCTGCGACCGAAGACTCCTGTTATCAATATGAAAAGTGACCACCTGATCCTTATTAAAGCCCAGGTCGGCGTGGTTTACATATTTTAACTGGTTATAAATTATAAAAGAAGCAGAGATCATGAAAACAGTTATGACGAATTGCAAAATCAACAATGACTTTCTAAAAAATACGGTGCCCCCCATTTTACCGGTGTCACCTTTCAAAGCCGGTATCGTCTGAAAGCGGGCGAGTATCAGTGAAGGGTAAATACCACTGGTCACTCCGACGACGACAGAAAACAAGACAATAAAAACAAGACTGGGCCAGATACCAAAACGCCATAGTAAAAGATCTTTTCCGGTAAGCAGGTTAAAAAGTGGCATGGAAAATCTGACCGCTACCAGCGCTAGTAAACCGGCCAATAAACTTACCAGCGCGGCTTCCGTGACAAATAAGGAAGCTAATTGTCCCTTGCCCGATCCCAGCGTTTTTCGAATCCCGATTTCTTTTATTCTGGAAGATGCCCTGGCTGTTGCAAGATTCACATAGTTGATGATCGCAATCAGAAGTATCAACAAACCAATCGCACCAAAAATATATATTCTGCTCAAACTACTATTGGGACTGATTTCGTAATCGAGGTTTGATTGCAGGTGAATGGATGCCATTGGTTGCAATTCAAGTTGATACTGCGTTGCATGCATTTCCTTCCGGATCGTTTTGTTTACAAATACCGGCAATAGCCTGCGAAGTGATTGCAATGATCCGTTTGTCTTCAAAAGCATATACGTATATAATGAAGAATTTTGCCAGCTACCCGTAAATCCTGAAGGCAGGGGCCGGACGGCTGAAAAACGAATATGGCTGTTGAGGGGAATATCTCTTATTACCGCCGAAACCCTGGCCGGACTGCCACCCGGAAACACAACGGTCTGATTCATGAATGATTCCTGCGATCCGAATAATGTATGTGCGAGGCTTTCTGTTATCACGATCGATTGAGGATCCGCCAGTGCAGTCGTCGCATTGCCCTCCAGAAATTCGAAGCTGAAAATATTAAAAAGCGAAGGATCAGCCGAAAGAATATCTTTAATTTTTATTACTCCGTTTCCATGAGCAATCAGATCACCACCCTCGGCATCGATTCTTACTACATCTTCGATTTGAGGAAATTGCTGTTTCAATGCGGGCGCGAGAGGCGCAGGCGTGACCGCAATATTCATATTGCCTCCCTCCCATGATTCATGCTGGACAACCCGTACGATCCGGTCCAGCTTGGTATTGAATTGATCGTAACTCAGTTCATCTTTGATATAAAGAACGATCATCCAACAGGCCGCGAGACTTACAGCCAGTCCGAAAACATTTATAATAGCATAAATTTTGTGACGCTTCAAATTCCGGTAAGCAGAACGCAGATTATTATATATCATCCTGACAAATTTAAACTTTCTGTAATCACTGATGCCAGTAAAAATAGCTGTGATTCTCAAAGAGTTAAAATCCGTGAAAATGAAGGGCGTTCAATTTTGAAACAGTATATCATCAAAACCGGTCGCCGTTTCAAGGCGGGAAGTAGGAAGCCGGAAGCAGGAGGCGGGAAGCGGGAAGCGGCAAGCGGGAGGCTTGAGGCGGGAAGCTTGAGCAGTAATTTTGATCGTTTGGCTTCGAGCCTCCTGCTTCCGGCTTCCAGCCTAAGGCCTCACGCCTCAGAAAGTTCACTCAGTTCAAGCCAACGGAATTCTTTTGCCTGCAATGCACCTTCCACATCGGTAAAGCGCTGCGAAAGTTGTTGTATGAGATCGAAGTTGATACTCGCGTCATGGAGCTTTTCGGTAATCTGTGTTTTTTCGCTGTTGAGGTCTTTGATCTCCTTTTCAAGTTTCTCCAACTCCTGTTTTTCCTTGTAAGAAAGTTTCGGTTTGACGGAAGAATTCGTCACTTCTTTCACGGCTATGGGAACTGGTTTTGAACTGGCGCTCTCCCTGGCATTCTCATCTTTCAGCCATTGTTGATATAGTCCGTAATTGCCGGGAAAATCTTTTATCACGCCAGCACCCTCAAATACAAAAAGATGGTCTACCATGCGATCCATAAAATAACGATCATGAGATACCATCACCAGACAGCCCTGAAAATCCAGTAGAAAGTTTTCCAAAACGGCGAGGGTTGGGAGATCCAGATCATTCGTTGGTTCATCCAGGATCAGAAAATTAGGATTCTTGAAAAGAATGGATAATAAGGACAACCTTCTTTTTTCACCGCCGCTTAAAGAAGATATATAAGTGAATTGTTTATCCGGTGGAAATAAAAATAATTTCAGGAATTCTCCGGCACTCATGGAGCTGCCGTCTGCCAAAGGAAAATTTTCCGCAATATTCTTCACATATTCAATAACCCGCACATCCTCTTTAATCACCAGACCGGTTTGTGAATAGTTTCCAAATACAATGGTTTCGCCTATGTTAATTTTGCCACTGTCCGCCGGTTCAATGCCCTGAAGCATATTCAGAAATGTCGTTTTACCCGCGCCATTCTTTCCAACAACGCCTATGCGGTCGCCTCTTTTGAAAGTATAGTCAAACCCCTTCAGAATAATTTTTTCTCCAAAGCTCTTGTTGACTTTTTTGAACTCAGCAATTTTTCCACCCAAGCGACTCATTTTCATCTGCAAGGTCAGATTCTGTTCATCCAGATTCTGTTTAGCCTTCGCCTCCACTATATAAAAAGCATCCTGACGGCTTTTAGACTTTGTAGTTCTGGCCTTGGGTTGTTTACGCATCCATTCAAGCTCTTTCCGAAATAAATTCTTTGCTTTATCAATGCTGGCCAGATCAGATTCAATACGCATGGATTTTTTTTCAAGGTAGTTTTCATAATCTCCCTTATAAGAAAAAAGTTCGCTGCGATCCATCTCCCAGATTTCATTGCATACATTGTCCAGAAAATACCTGTCATGGGAAACAACCAGCAGGGTGATATTTTCTTTATTCAGATAATTCTCCAGCCATTCCACCATTTCAATGTCCAGATGATTGGTGGGCTCATCCATAATCAGAAGGGCTTCCGCTTTTCCGAAACTGATATCGATGAGAGTACGCGCCAGGGCAACACGTTTGCGCTGACCTCCACTCAATGATTTTACGGGCTGAACCAGATGATCAATATAGAGCCTGCTGAATATCTGTTTCACTTTTGCATCAAAATCCCAGGCATTCAGATGATCCATTTCTTCAATACTGTTCATGATGGCATCTGTATCTTCGGTTTCACCGGCTGCCTCAAATGCTTTAATGGCCGTTGTGACCGGATTGGGATGATGGAAAATATTATCTAAAATGGAAAGTTCTTCCTGAAACTGAGGTTCCTGTTCGAAAAAGACCACATTGATGTCCTTCGATATCCAGAGCTTTCCAGTTTCAGCTTGTTCCTTTCCGGCGAGAATTTTTAATAAAGTGGTTTTCCCGGTACCGTTTTTGGCGATGAGCGCAATCTTGTCTCCGGATTCGATGTTGAATGAAATATTATTAAAAAGCGGTTTGACTCCGTATGTCTTACCAAGGCCCTCAGCAGATACATAGTGCATGCCGCAAAGATAATTGAAAAAGCCTGCCTACCGTGTATTTCGGATACCTTCTGCCATCAGTTTTGCCACAAACATATTTCCCGCATCATTCAAGTGGACACCATCGGCTGTGAGTATGCCGCGGTCAAGATTATTTTTATTATTTAACTTTTCATATGCTTCAAATTCAGTGCGCATATCCACCAGCGTCAGATCCTGGTCGGTTGCAATTTTCCGGATGATGTTTGAATAATGATTCATGTCCCCATCCTGTTCGTTTGTATTATCATATTTTTCCCCAATGGTCGCTGGTGTGCATACGATCACTTTAATACCTGCCGCCCTGAATTTTTTTACTAATGCCAGGTAGAACCTTTCAAACTTATCGGCATCAGTGCCCGTTCCCATTTTTTTATGCCACACGTCGTTTACTCCTACCCAGATTACAACAATATCCGGTGATTTGCTGATCACATCTTCTTCCATACGCAGAAATAAATCGTACACCTTGTTTCCACTGATGCCAGCGCCAATCAAATCATAATTTGCTGTACCACCCGCATTCAGCAAACTGTCATCGATCATAATAAATCCATGGGGCTTCACGGCTGCTTCTGTTATTGAGTCACCAAAAAAAACGACTTTAATTTTTTTGAACGGCATAAAAGATAAACTGATGATTGCTGAAATCAGAAAAACCCGGGAGAATGTTTTTTTCATATGAATCCAATAAAAATATTTTACCTGATTATTCTTCCTTAAAGATAAAGCAGCGCAGCATAAATGAGTACAAATGCCTAATTTCATTTTAAACTTACATCCGGATGGCCAGTACAAAAATTACGGTAAATGATAATGGTTCGCTGAAAATACAGGGAGATTTTGAAATTGTAGATAAAACCGGTGCCCGTTATGATCTGGGAGGCAGGGAGCAAATCTCGGTGTGCCGTTGTGGCCTTTCACAAAATAAACCGTTCTGTGACGGATCCCATAAAAACCATTTCGAGCACAATGCCGTTGCGTTTGCGTTGCCTCCGAAAAAAATGGCCTAAAAAAATAAATACCTGCTGCGAAATTAGAATATCGCGAAAACGAAGTACCACCCTATTTCATGATAATCACAGATCCCCCGAGATCAGGAACCGGCAGGAAATTTATTTTTTCCTGCAGGCAGAATTTTTCCACTGCCTCCCGGGTTCCCCTATATACATCATTGTTGAAATCGTGAACAAATATATATCCGCCGTTGACCAGCCTCGGATAAAAAAAACGGAGGCCATTATAAATCGGTTCATACAAATCTGTGTCAATGCTGACGAATACAAACCGGTCTTCAATATCTTTTGCTGATTCAGGGAAAAACCCTTTTACCGGCTTACATTTTTGTGGAAACGGCATCAAATGCAGAACTGCTTCCACCGAGGTATCTGAGAAATCCTGATCACCTGAAGAAAAATGCTTTTGCTTTTCGCTGACGACATCACGGTTGTCAAATCCTTTAAAAGTGTCAAAAAGATATAATATCCGATCGGGAAAATATTGATTGATGTATCTGGCAAACTTGCCCTTATAAACGCCCAGTTCAGCAACGTTCCCTTCCAGTTTTTTTCTTCCGATTTCAAAACTCACCAATTCCAGTGTCGCCAGGCGTGTATAGTCGAAATAGTTTATATCGATTTTTCTTTTACGATTCAGATATACCAGCGAACTTCCGATAAAAATCTTCTTTCGGTGAAGCAAACTGCCAAATAAATAATTTGCACCTCTCGCCAATACTCCGATCATACAATTTGTTTGTTACAAATTTAACCATTGAAAGATGAACAGCATATATGGAGTATATCCATTATTCCGCCCATCTCTTTTTGAATCCATAAGGACAGTGTCTGCATCCACTGCGGCAGCAAAAACCCCGTGAAATCAGGTAGAATTCTGTAAACACCCTGTACTCACCTTCCCTGTAATAATGAATGCCTTCAATGATATCGCCACCTCTTCCGGGGAATGGATATTCTTTTCCCGTGGCAACCAGTTCGTTTATTTCTTTCAGGCATTCATTGCACAAACAATTAAAAAAAGTATTTGCCAGAAATGATTTCGTTTCATTACTCAAAACAACCTGCGAACAGTTGCAGGATGAAATATTTTCAGAATTACATTTGAATTCCTTTTTACAGCGCGGACATATTTTATTTTTTTCAGCCATACTATTGATATCCCTTTGCCTGCAACGTAAACAGTTCCGCATATTTGCCTTTCAGCTCTATTAATTCCTGGTGGGATCCGCTCTCAATTAATTCACCCTGCTGCAATACCAGTATCCTGTCAGCCATTCGCACAGTTGAAAAACGATGCGAAATCAATACCGCCGATTTGCCCTGCGTGAGTGCTGCAAAACGCTGGAACACTTCATATTCTGCCCGGGCATCCAGCGCCGAAGTTGGTTCATCCAAAATTAACACCTGTGCCTGTCGCATATAAGCTCTGGCCAGCGCAACTTTTTGCCATTCACCGCCCGACAGTTCCATACCTTCCTGGAACCTCTTCCCCAGCATTTGTTCATATCCGCCTGGCAGCCGGCCTACCAGATCCGATGCCAGACTTTGTTCTGCTGCCGATATAATTAAAGAGGTATTATCCTTCTGGATAATATTCCCAACTGCAATATTGTCCGAAACGCGCATCTGATATCTTAAATAGTCCTGGAAAATAATTCCAATGTTCTGTCTCAGTTGAACGATATCATATAAACGCAAATCGATTCCGTCTAATAAAATCCTTCCTTCTGTCGGATCGTATAATCTGGCAAGTAATTTTACCAATGTTGTTTTCCCAGCACCGTTCTCGCCTACCAATGCAATTTTTTCTCCGGCACGCAATTTAAAGTTCAGGTGCCTCGATGCCCATTTTTCGGCATGCTGATAACGAAATCCCACGTTTTGAAATTCAAATCCAATACGAATGGGATTTGGAAAGGAAAGCGGGTTTTTATGGGTTGTGATGGCCGGACGGATATCAAAAAATTCAAAAAAATCACTCAAATAAATGGCGCCCTGGGAAACTGCTGAAAATCTTGTCAGGATCGATTCCATCAGGGATTTAAGCTGGCGAAAAGATCCCGCCAGAAATGTAAGTTTACCAATACTGATATTACCGGAGATGGTTTCAAGGATAATATATACGTAGGCTCCATAATATCCCAGGCTGCCCAAAAGTGTAAATGCAGTTCCCCAAAGTGATCTGTTGATCGTTATGCGCCGGTTGCTGATGTAGAACTTGTTGGCCAGGGCTTCAAACTTTGCAATGATAAAACCAGAGAGATCAAAAATTTTTACTTCTTTCGCCGTCTCATCACTGGCACCCAGGTATCGCAGGTAATCCAGTTCCCTGCGTTCAGGCGTTTGCCTCCGGCTGAGCGCATAGGTCTGATCATTAAAATAAGATTCTCCAATAAATGATGGAAGTATTGTAATAAATAAAAGTACAATCAGCCATGGATTGAAGATGATGAGACCCGCTGCCAAAAATCCCATCGTAATCAGATCCTGCATCTGACTCAGGACCTGTGATAACAATATCGTCCGGCCTGTCGTCTGTTGCCTGGCCCGTTCGAGCTTATCATAAAAAACGGGGTCTTCAAATTGTTCCAGATCCAGAATAGCAGCGTGTTTCATAATTCTGATCGAACTCAATTTACCAAACAGGTCTCCCAAAAGGCTATCCAGCAGTGAAATGCTTCGACCGAGCGCATCATTGAAAAGAGCCAGGAGAAATTCTGCACCAATCAGGATCCACAAATGATGTGTGGATATATGAATATGATCCCGGTTCAATAAAATAACTTCATCAATAATCAGCTTACCGATATATAAAACAGACACAGGAATGGCCGACCGGATCAGACGAAGAGACGCATTTAATGCCGTCATCCAGGGACTGGAATCCCATACGAGTTTAAAAAATGCAGGCAGGTTTCGAAGGGCATTCAGCCTTTCTCTCCATCCTAGCTTACCTTGAGTTACCGCCATGGTTGAAGTGCAAAATTACGAAATCGTCGTGGGCAGTTGGCAGTTGACAGTTATTCCTTAACCGTTGACCGAAAAGCATTGAATGTTGGGCTTTAAACGTTGGACCTTTGGCGTTTAACGTTCGGCTTACTCCCGTGGAAATGTTACAGAGTAAATATTCTCCCCTATATAATTAACCACTGTGACATGCAGTTGTTTTGAAGTAACCGTAATATCCATAAATCCATTTTCGGCTCTTGCAAACACTCCACCTTCAGGGTGAACAACTGTTCTTGAAAGTTCAGATCCTGCTCCTGACACAAAATAATGGGTATAACCGGGAGGTTTTATATATTGGAGATTATGATCGTGGCCGCATATATATGCATTCACATGATACTTTTCAAAAATGGGCTGAAACATTTTTTTCATTTCCTTTGTCTCGAGGGCCTTCATTCTGCCACCGCCTGTATAAACCGGATGATGGCCAAATACTAATTTCCATTTTATATTCGCGGGGGTTTCACGTAAGGTTTTTTCAAGCCAGATTCTTTGTCCGGTTGTATCCTGATCCTGCATATGAAATTTGTTATTCCGGTAGGATTCAGATAAAAATGGTGTTGTATCTATGAAAACAAGCAATACACCTTTAGTTGTGTCATCATCAATAAAAAAGGTTTTTGAATAATACCTGGCCGGCATATTCCATCTGCGGTCAATTTCGGAATAATCCACTTCAGCCTGGGGTTCACCGCAGTAATCATGATTACCCAACACAACATACCAATCCGTTTGCAATGATTGCGCCGTATAGATATCTTCAAAAGATGCGACCCAGTTATGATCCCTCGTGCTTTTTACTCCGTTTGGATAAAAGTTATCACCGGTCGAAACGATAAATTCTGGCTTGAATTTTTTTGCAACCACCCCCATTGTCCTTGCCACCTGTTTCTGATTATCCTCTCCGTTTCGTCCCCAATCCCCGAAAACGATAAACCGAAGGGCATTTTTCTTTATTTTTTCATCGGCCTCATATTCTATCGCCGGATGCTTCTGTGCAAAAGAAATGGAAGAAATCAGTATTAAACCGATCATCCAACTGACTAAACGCATACAGAAATTTTTAGAAATCTAAAGAGAACCGATGAGTTTGGACAAAAAAATGATGGATGGGAATAGACAATAGACTCCGATTAAAATGAATTAATCATTTTCTATTAACTAAAACCATCCACCAAAAGGCGTTGAGCGTTTAAGAGTTACGCGTAATTCGCAAGAAGCCGGGGCTTAATAACGATTACGGTCACGATTATATCCACCACCACCGCCACGGCTTCCACCACCACCACCACCACGGGATCCACCGCCGCCGGGGTTTTTATCTTCAGCAACTTTAACAGTAAGCGTTCTTCCTTCCAGGCTTGTGCCGTCGAGGGCCTTTATGGCTTTCTCCGCTTCTTCATTACTTGAAAATTCTACAAATCCGAAACCACGACTCTTGTGAGTTTCTCTGTCTAAAATAACTTTTGCTGAACCAACGGTACCGTATGGTTCAAACAATTCTTGCAATTCTGAATCACTAACGGCGAAAGGCAAACCGGCTACAAAGATTTTCATTCCAAAACATTTTAATAGCCGACAAGATACCACAATAGTTTAGTTCGATGGTTTATTGAGACATTTTTTTTGGTAGAAATGACTGTTTTCTTCAAAATAGGGCGTTAAAACGGACCCGGAATACAGTTTAGTGGCAAAAACAGCTAATTACGGTAATCAAGCGGTCTTTAAGAGATGATCCGATGATCGAAAAGAATCACAGTGAATAAACCGGAATTCTCAAATCATAACGCGTTCCTTCTCCGGGAATGCTGATCGGATTTAAAGTTGATTTTATACGGTTTGCCCTTTTCTGCATATTTTGAAATCCATGACCTTTCTTAATATATAAGGGGTTGAATCCAATGCCATTATCAGCCAATTCAATCAGAATTTCCTGGTTTTCTGCTTTTTGGATTTTTAATTTCACTTTCGTTGCCTGTGCATGTTTCAGACTGTTGCTCATCGCTTCCTTAAATATCATCATGATATTCCGGTTGTAGTTACCCGGAAGTTTTATATTTTCTGAATCGGTGAGTAAATTCTCATACGAAAAACAAATCCCTGTATCCTGGAATACATCTATACCCAGACTTTGCAGCCGTTGACCAATCTCTTTTATCAGATCACTTTCAGGATTTAAAGCCCATAATATATCTCTTGTTCCCTGGTACAATCCACTCACATTATCCTTTATCATGTGAATGATTCTTTTTTCCTCGTCATGGCCATTGCCGAGCTTAGCATTTAATACATCTGTCAACACCTGGATGCGTGTTAAACTATTTCCCACTTCGTCATGAAAATCTTCTGATGCCGTTTGCCGGACTTTAATATTTTCCTCCCGCTTAACTTCTTCGATTTGATTCAATCGTTTCGCGCGCATATGCATACGAAGCCACTGCACCCATAAAATAATTCCCATGATCAGAACAAGGAGAAGTAATTTAAAATAAATCGTCTGATAAAACGCCGCTTTTATGTTGAATGAAAACTCAACATTATTTTTTGAAAATCCAGCCGCTCCCAGGAAAGCCCTGGCCCTGAAAGTATAATGTCCCGGGGGAAGGGCAGGGTACACAACGAAATGATTTGGCGTTAAAGCAGAGTATGATTTCTCCATTCCTTCAAGCTGGTACTGGTATAATATCGATTCACTATTTAGGAAGCTTGGGCATCTGAAAGAAAACGTCAGATGGTTTTCATCGTGTGGCAGAACGAGATTTTTGGGAATAGCATACCATTCATTCGCCAGACCGGCAAAATGATTGGGTGCTATATCCTTTGAATAAACCTGTACTTGTTGCAGAACGACCGGCGGCAAATAGCTGACCCTTTTTTCTGTATCCGGAACATATTTAAAAAGTCCGGATACTGTACCGAACCACAGATTACCACTTTCATCATATGTAGCGGCTCCCTGATTACATTCAGAAGAGGAAATATCACCCGCAATGGACAGGTTTGATAATTGCACCGCTTCGGTTAATGTATCAAGGACAATCTTATTGATTCCTCTTCCGGTTCCCAGCCATATCTGATTTTTGTGATCGGTAGCAACACTATAAATAAAATCGGCATTCAGGCCGGTTTTTGTGGTGAATTGCCGGTGTTTACCGTTTACGCTATTATATATTATCAACCCTTTATTTGAAGTAGCAAACAGATAAAATGATCCAAGGGTGGCCATTGACATGAAACTTGAAGTATTTAACAGGGAATCATTTATTTTTCTGTAGGAAAAATCTTTCGATACCTTAAAAGCACCATAGTCCGTTGCTACCAGAATGCTGTCTTTTGCAACGGGAAGCATTCTGTTGGAAAATAAATTTAAAATTCGCGTTGTTTTCCCGGAAGCAGAGATATTGAAAAATCCAAGGCAGGAAGAAACCCAGAAACCACCCTCATTATCCGGCAATACCGCATTGATGCATCTTTTTAATTCTCCGAGACGAATTCTCGAGTAGTTACCATCCTCATATTTTGAAAATAATCCACTGCTGGATAAAACATAAATTGAATTTTCTCCGGCTTTTAGTAAACCCGTAATATTCTGATCCATCGGATCCTCTGACGGGGATTTGAGATGATTTATTTTTTTGCCATCATACATGTACAATCCACCACCTTCAGTGCCGAAAAAGAGCTTGTTATTATCTTCCAGCATCGGCATCACATTCAAATTATGTGTTGCGCTAAACTCGTCGTATATCAGAAAGGGTTGAAATGAATACCGGAATACACCTGTCCCATTGGTACCGAACCAGAGATTATCTTCGTGATCTTCAAATATCGATACTGTGTTGCTGCCTTCGTATCCGTTGGAAGCGTTAAACTTTGTTAACCCGGAATCACTGTATTGGAAAAGCCCATGGCTGCTGGTGAACCATAGTTTATTCGATCTGTCCAGATATACATTTGTAAACTTTCCAAGGCTTTCATTCCTGATGAGAGCTTTAATAACACCTTGTTCCGCGTTATAAATTTCTCCAAACATCAATAGCAGGATCCTGTCCTTATTGTGCGGGTCGAAGACAATTTTCTGACATGCCCCTTTTCCAAACCTTTCCTCCAATGGAAATTGTATTTTCCATCCGTCTTTTTCCAGTTTGTAAATTCCTTTACTCAATACGGCAGCCCACAAAAATCCCTGCCGGTCGATCTGAATTGTGGTTACTATTTCATATAAACCGGACACTACGGTATGAAGTGGTTTTTCACCTTTGTTCATCCGGTATAATGTGCCGCCTGCCAGGGCCCAGATCCTGTTAGCAGAATCTTCCTGAATCGATTTAACGACATTCGCTGAAGGGTTTTCTGAAAATCTGTAGCTTTTAAATTCTGCTCCATTAAATCTGGATACTCCGTTTATCGTGCCGATCCAGATATTGGATTCGTGATCAGCCATAATGGTATTGGCAAAATTACTGACCAGGCCATCCGTCTCGCTGTAATTTGTAAAAACTTTCCCGTCAAAACGGGATATACCTCCAAGGGTACAAAACCAAAGATTATCAAAATGATCCTGTGTGATGGCGATCACCTGGGATTGTATCAAACCCTGCTGAACATTGTAATTTTGAAAATGTACTTTCTGTGCGGATAAGATGACCGGAAAGAACAAGCAAAAGAAAATCCTTTTGATGACATGAATGATTTGACCCTTATTAAAAAAAATGATCATGCAGAAAGGTAATAAACCGCAAGCTCTATAAACTAATAGATAATTAACTTTAGAGCCTGTTGTGTTCGGAATAAATCCCCCATAAAGGGGGAGCCCCGTCTCCGGGAAATCATGGAAATTTATGAAAATTTAATTTGTAATGGAAGAAACCAATGTTC